>JAEOUJ010000441.1 GCA_016839405.1 Candidatus Gerdarchaeota archaeon
AATCCCATTGTAAAACCCGAAGATCCTAGTAAAAAAACTCGCATTGAATCAAGAGAATTTATTCTTAAAAATTATAAAAAATATGGTGTGAGTGATTTTACATTAGTTATTTTTGATGATTATAAGGAATTATACAAATTTGATCGATGTGTTGTAAGTGAAGTTCTTAAAGAATTTAATGACCCGGATATTGCTTATTTAAGTTCTTGTTATACTAGAGATCATCCATATAACAATGAAGGCTATACTATTCATTTGAGAAGAACTCAAACACTTCACCATAATGATTTTTGTGATGAATTATATTGGAATAATTTTGTACACCCTAATGCAATACAACCACCATTAGAATTTACTAATAAATTAGGAAAGGAAGATCCAGCTAAAATTATTGAGGATTATAATAATAAATTGTAATATAAAAGAATCAAAAAATTAATTCTTATATTTTTTTTCAAGAATTTTTAGATATTAATGATTTTATACAAAAATTACTAGTAAAAAATATATTTCTTGTATATATTCAATTCATATATGTTAATTCCATCAAATAAAAATAGAAATGATTGTTTCTATTGCCATGATTTTCATAATGCAGAGAAAGATTACCCATTAAGAAAAGTGAAATATAGTTACGAAGGATTAGTAAGTCGTTGTATTTGGCATTCAAAATTTAAATGTACAGAATGTGAGAAATATTTTCACTTCAGTTACATGTATTGGTGCCCGACATCCAATAAAGTTATTTGTGGAAAATGTAACAAACCTACTTTATATCCAGTTAAATTCTGGAATAAAACCTATGCCTATGCTTTTGAATGTAAGGATTGTGGAGGAACTCATTATGACCTTCTTTATTCTGAATTTATAGGTAAACATCCATGGCAAGTAAATAAAAAAATACTTTACAAAGAAGAAAACCCTTTAATCTCCATTGTTAAGATTCCTCATCCCTGGGATCCTATTTGGAAACCTATCAATTCTAGAGAAGGAAAGAAAATTTCTCTTGAACAAGCTCTTAAAATTGATAATAATGTTCATACATACAATAAAGAATATGATTTAGTAACTTTCCATACAGATGTTTTAGAGGATAATCAAGTTGATTTTTCAGATACAAAAGAACGGTGGGAAAAAACAAGTCATAGTTGGTTACAAAATCTAGCTCATGATCCTGATAAAGGAGATTCATCAAGAGAATTTATAATCGATCCAGCATTATGGAAACAATTGGGGGACATAAAAAACAAAATGATATTAGATGCTGGTTGTGGAAATGGTTATCTCTCAAGACAAATGGCAAAAAAAGGAGCAAAAGTTATTGGTGTAGATTTTTCTAAACATTTCATAGGATATTGTAAAAAAAGGGAGAAAAGTGAACCACTAGGATGTGAATTTCATAAAGGATCTCTAACTGATATGCCTTACTTTGAATCAGAAAAATTTGATGTTATTGTTTCGAATATAGTAATGGTTGATGTTCAAGATTATAAAACAGCCTTTAAAGAAATAAGTAGGATCTTAAAACCTAATGGAAGATTTATTTGGTCAAATCTTCACCCTGTATTTGGTTCTGTTAATCAGTTTTTCTATCGGCTACCTTTTGATACTCCAAGAAATGAGGAAAAACTTTGTTCTATGATTGATAGATATTTTGATACAGGAGCAGTTCTTACATCCTGGGGAAACATCAAACCAATCTGGCAATTCCATAGAACACTTCAAGAGTATACACAAGCATTAAAAGAAGCTGGTTTACTAATAAGTGAAATAATTGAACCAAAACCATCATTAGAAGATATTATACAAAATCCAAGAACTTTAGCATTTGATGGCGATCGTATTCCTTTTTTCATTATCTTTGATTGTATTAAGAAATAAAATAAGAAGAGGAATTGTCATCTTTTCTTCTTATTACAAAGTAATAGAAAGAGAAAGTTATCCTTCTATTAAACTACCACATTTTGGACAATAAGTAGTTTCAGTTTCTATTTCAACACCACAAACTGGACAAGAAGTATGCTTTTTTTTCTTATCTTTTGGTTTTTCATCAACTACATCTTCTGTTACAACAGTGGTCTTTATAGAAGGATCTTTAATTGTTTCAGGAGATTCATTGATTATTTTTCCCCAATAACCAAATGTTAAACGATAAATGAGATTGGTAATAGTTTTCCATTCCTCAATATATAACAAAATTGGAAAAATCAAACCAGCAAATGAAATTATGATAGTCCAAAAAACAAAGCTGATAATATAACCACCATAGATAAGATACAAACACCAAAATCTTTGGCAAGTTTTACCTTCAATGGTTTTAACTCGGTACAAACCATGGGAGTTAAAATGAATCCATTTAATTAGGAAATTAGGTGCTGAACCACGAAAGATCATAACTAACAAATAATAAGGTAAGAGTATAACATGACCAGGAAGAACAATCAAATTTATAATCATAGAGAGAAGAGGAGCATAGGTAAAGAATGCCCAAGCTGATGCTTTTGTAATAAAGATAACTCTTTTGTTTTTTGATTTGTTTTTTACAGGATTTGAAATTGTCATAATAAACCACATATTAGATTTATCTATCTCCTATTTATTTAATTTCAAATGATTAGCG
>JAEOUJ010000442.1 GCA_016839405.1 Candidatus Gerdarchaeota archaeon
TAATTCGTATGAATATGCATATCTATTCTAACCATGAATATCAACTATTTTTTTTGTTTTTTATTAGTTTATGAGTTTATTGAAAGGTCACTCAATTAAAGTGCCAATCAATCTTGTCTTTAATGCATCAATTATTTTAACAGAATACCATTCACCTAATTGTAAATTTAAATTCTTTACAGCTATTACTTTATAGGAATCATTTCTTAAAATTGATTCAGATTTAGTGGCATCATATTTTACTACTAAACCATGACCTTTCCAATCAATCCACTTGCGGTTTCTTTCAAGTGAGATCTTTTTAGTAAGAGCACTTAATTTAGTAGAACGTCTTTTAATAATTTCAGTTGGAATTTTCTCTTTAGATTGACTGGCAATTGTTCCTACTCTATCACCATATTTTGAGATATTTATTATATCAAATTTATATTTCTGAATTAAAGATAATGTTTTTTCAAAATCTTTTTCTGATTCTCCAGGATAACCTACAATTATGTCAGTTGAAAATGTAATGTTTCGTAAGCTTTGCAGCTCGTTCATAAGATAAACAAAATCTTCGATTTGATACTTTCTGCTCATTTTCTTTAAAATTCGATTACTGCCAGATTGAACTGGTATATGTAGAAATTTAAAGACTTTTGGAAGCATTATTATTTCCTTTAATTCGTTAATGATTTTTATTGCATAATCAGGATTCATCATGCCTATTCGGATTCTAAAATTTGCATCAATAGAATTAATTTTGTTTACTATTGTTGGTAAATCTGAACCAATATCAATACCATATGATGCTGTATCTTGAGCTGTCAACCAGATTTCTTTGCATCCCTCATTTATTGCATTTTTTGCTTCTAGTAAAATTTGTTTTTCACTTTTGGATACTAACGGACCTTTAGCTATTTTTACAATACAATAAGAACAACTACCTGTACAACCTTTTGAAATTTCTATAATACCAGTTTTTGTTAAGAAACGATTTCTATTAATTTCAGAACAGAAATTGACATCACGAATGAGTTTTATGTATGGTTTTCCATCAAGTAGATCATTTGCAGCTTTACAGATTTTATCAAATTGATCAACACCAATTAATGCTGCTTTAGGTAAATTTTCTTTACACCATTTATGAAGCACTTGAGGTAAACAGCCAGCGATAATTAAAGGCAATTTCTCATAAATTTTCATTAAATAATCTTTGACTTTACTCTCAGTAGGTGCTTTAACAATGCAAGTATTAATTAAAACGAAATCTGCTTCGTTAATGTTTCCTGTTTGCTTATGCCCGCAATTTTCTAGTAAATAAGTCATTAATTCTGTTGCTGATGTATTTGCAGTACATCCAAAAGTATGGGCATAAAATTTTGGCATTTTAAATCAATTGGCAATAGTTCACAAGAATCTTCTTTTAAGATTTTCAATATCTACCAATAATGAGTATCAAAGAAGAATCATTAGTAAATTCTTCCGTAGCATTAAAATATTAAGAAGTATTTTTTTATTTGATTTCAATGAAAGTTGAAAAAGTTTTCACTATAGCGAGTATCATAACCTTCTTTGCTTTATTACCTGCCCTAATTATATTAGAAGTTCGTGTTTTACAATCAATGCCTGAGATTGCTTATTTATTTATAATTATGGATATATTGTTGGTAGGGTTTATTGTTTTAGAATTATTCTTATTTATTAGAAAATGGAAAAAGGAGAAAACAGAAGGAAGTGATGCTATAGAAACTGAAATCTCAACGGAAATTAATCAAGAATGGAATGTTGATATAACAAATGAATCACAAAAGAAAGGATGAATGATGACAGAAGTAAGAAAAAATGTTAAGATCCATCCAACTGCTATAGTAGAGGATGGTGCCAAAATAGGTGAAGGAACAAGCATTTGGCATCACGTTCACGTTCGTAAAGATAGTAGCATTGGAAAAAAATGTGTTTTAGGCAAGGATGTTTATATAGATACTGGAGTGATAATTGGTAATGGAGTTAAAATACAAAATAGAGTTTCAGTTTATAATGGTGTCACAGTAGGCGATAACGTTTTCTTAGGGCCACATATAGTCTTTACTAATGATATTTATCCAAGAGCATTTAATCAAGAATGGAAAATAATTGAAACAAAAGTTGAAGATGGTGCTTCAATTGGTGCAAATGCAGTAATAATTTGTGGCATTACA
>JAEOUJ010000071.1 GCA_016839405.1 Candidatus Gerdarchaeota archaeon
ACTGGGATTTCTGAAACAGGTCAAATGGTTGTAGAACAAACCGAATATGGAACAATAAACGTTTTTATTCGTTATTTACAATGGTTAGGATTTATGAAACGTTATATCTGGGTAGAAAAAACTTATAGAAGAGCAGGATTGCTTCAAGGGGATCTTGGACGATCATGGTATTGGACACTAGATGGTAGACAAGGCAAAGTTATAACAGATATTATTGTAGGAAGATTATGGTATACACTATTTCTAACAACACCAGCGTTTGTAATTAGTACTATTTTAGCTACGGTGATTGGTGTTATACAAGCGACAAGACAATATTCAATATGGGACAAAGGTGTAACTTTAGCTTCTTTAATAGGATATTCAATGCCTACATTTTGGTTAGCAAAATTAGTAATGCTCGCATCATTTTATATGTTTAGCTTTACAGGAGCAACCACTGGTGAAGCATTTAGAGAACCATTTATTTTAAATGGTAGATTCTATGTATTCCTGATATTACCAACAATAACATTGGTTTTAACAGGTTTAGTTTTTCTGGCTAGATTAACGAGATCACAACTATTGGATATACTGCGGCAAGATTATATTGTCACAGCACGTGCAAAAGGTCTATCAGAAAGATCTGTGATCTATAAACATGCGTTTAGAAATGCGATGCTACCAATAATAACGGTAGTAGGTATGGCCTTACCTGGACTCCTTGGTGGAGCAGTTATGACAGAAGGTGTTTTTGGATGGCCTGGATTAGGAACAGTTTTCCTAACAAGTTCGTTAAATAGAGATCATCCTATGATGATGGCAACGAATTTCATCTTTGGTGGATTGTTTCTGGTATTCAGGTTAGTTGTCGATTTAAGCTATGCTTTAGTCGATCCAAGAATAAGGTACTAAAGGAGATGATAAGAATTGGCTACTGTAAACGAAACAAGTGTTGATAAAGAAGCCAGAATCCTCGAAGAGATTAAACTCGTTGAAGGATCAAACCTTTGGGCTTTAGTCATGAGAAGAATGCGAAGAGACCAAATGGGTATGATTGGAGTCTATCTCGTCGGTGCTTTAATACTTATAGCAATCGTTGCGTTCCTTATTCAGCAATATGATAATCTATTTGGATTAAGTAATCCAACAGGTGATCCTTGGGATTACAATAATTATTATATTGAATTGTGGATACCTGGAACATCGAAGTACATTAGATTAATTGCTCATCCAAAATATATTATCCCAGGCGATAATACATTACCACCAAATGCTCAATATCCTTTAGGTACAGATACAAGAGGATATGATATATTATCAAGAACCTTCTTTGGATCAACATTATCATTAGTACTAGGATTTGTTGGACAATTGACTACAAGTGTACTGGGAATGATAATTGGTTCATTTTCAGGTTATTATGGAGGATTCTTTGATGATATAGTACAAAGAATCAATGAAGTAATATCAGCAATGCCAGGATTTATCCTATTTATCTTTATTGTTGCTATTTTCAGAGATGTAGCAAGTTCAGTCCCCGGTGGAATCTATATGATTGTGATAATTATATTTGCACTTATAGGCTGGGGTGGTACAAGCTTAATTGTACGAAGTACTATACTGTCTCTGAAGAACACGGAGTTCATTGAAGCAGAAAGAGCTCTAGGAGCTAAAGATCGACGTATTATATTTAGACACGTTATACCAAATTCACTATCACCAGTAATTGTTATAACAACTTTGGGAATTGCTAACACATTGATGACAATTGCAGCATTGGCATTCTTTGGTTTAGGAGATCCAACTGCTGTTACCTGGGGTGACGACTTAGCCTATCACAGAAACAATTTACTTACATTTTGGTGGATGCCAACTTGGCCTGCAACAATGATTTTTATTACCATCTTAGGATTTAACCTGATGGGAGATGCACTTAGAGACGCATTAGATCCAAAATTGAAATAATAAAAAAGTAAAGAACGCTTCGGCGTTACATTACTCTTTTTTCTATTTATTAAAATCAAAACTTAAAAATAAAAAAAGATGTTTTCCGAAAGATTTATATATTAAGTCGTCAGAAAAATTTATATATTACCTATGCAAAAAACAAATCTTTCCTAAAGCGATAAAAAATAAGACATTGTGGGGCTATTTTGGTATCATACAGAAGAAGAGGAAATCCTCTCACCATTAATATCTTTTGGTCCAAACAAATAATGATTAACTATAGGAATTTATCGTTTTTGGAAAAAAATGTAAATTAAATAGGAGCTGCTTAAAAAAATATGTCAGAAGATGAAACACAAGAAAAAGCACAAGTTACTTGCCCAGAATGTGGGTCATTAGATATAATTACTGATTCAACAAAAGGGGAAAGAATATGTACAAATTGTGGTGCAGTTATAGATGAACATATTATTGATGAAGGACCTGAATGGAGAGCATTTACATCAGAAGAAAGAAATAAAAGAAGTAGAGTAGGATCACCAACATCTTTTGCTGTGCATGATAAAGGTTTAGCAACACAAATAGGATGGGAAGATCGAGATGTTTATGGTAAAAAACTCTCACCCAGAAAAAGAGCTGAGATTTATCGGTTAAGAAAATGGCAAATCAGAACAAGAGTACATTCATCTATGGATCGTAATCTTGCATATGCTATGAGTGAACTTGATCGACTAAGTTCTCAAATTGGTATTCCAAGGACAGTTAAAGAAACAGCTGCAGTAATTTATAGAAAAGCAATAGAAAGACATCTAATTCGAGGAAGAAGTATAGAAGCAATGATAGCTGCAGCAGTATATGCAGCTGCTCGAATAAGAAGGGTACCTAGAACTTTGGATGAAATCGCTCAAAATAGTAGAATTTCAAAAAAGGAATTAGGTAGATGCTACAGATTAATTATAAGAGAATTACAAATAAGAATTCCATTAGCCAATCCTAATGATTATATTATTCGATTTAGTGCAGAATTAAGGCTTTCTGGACATACAGCTCAAAGAGCCATCGAAATTATTGACCAAGCAAAAGAAAATGGTTTAACTGCAGGAAAAGATCCAACAGGGTTAGCTGCAGCATCAATCTATATTGCAGGAATAATTGAAGGTGAAAGAAGAACTCAAAGAGAGATTGCAGAAACAGCCACTGTCACTGAAGTAACTGTTCGAAATAGATACAAAGAACTAGTTAGAAGATTAGGAATTGAGATAACAGTTTAGAAATAAATTCGATTCTGATAAAACAGAATCTTTCTTTTTTTATTTAAATTAGGAAATTGATGAAATGTTAAAAGTTATACCAATTCAAAATATTCCTATTATAAAGGAAGATGATAATATAGGTAAAATAATTTTTAATAAATTACAAAATAGTAACTATCAAATCCAAAATGATGATATTTTTGTTATTGCACAATCAATAGTTTCGAGAGCTGAGGGAAGAATAGTAAACCTTGAGGATATAGAACCATCAGCATTTGCAAAGGAAATAGCTGAAAATAATAATAAAGATCCAAAGCATGTAGAGATAATTCTGAGAGAAGCTAAAAATCTATTAAAAAACAGAAAGGGCGTTCTTGTAACAGAAACAAAACATGGTTTTGTATGTGCAAATAGTGGAGTAGATAAATCAAATGTTCCTGGAACAAATATCGTATCGCTATTACCAGTTGATCCTGATAAATCAGCAAGAGAGATAAGAAATACTATCGAAAAACTAAGCAAAAAAAGAGTTAGTGTAATTATCTCTGATACACATAATAGACCATTTAGACTAGGTGCAATAAATATTGCAATTGGATGTTCAGGTATAAATCCTATAAAAAATTATTCAGGAAAAAAAGATCTATTTGATTATGAATTAAAAACAACTTCAATTTCTTTAGCAGATCAATTATGTTCAGCAGCAGGTCTAGTCATGGGAGAAGGAGATGAAGGATTACCAGTAATTATAATAAGTGGTTTACAATTTGAAAGAAAAGAAATATCTGCAAAAGAACTAATAAGATCAGAAGAAAGAGATTATTTTAGATAATTCTTCTATTAAAATTGAAAATAGAAGTTAACTGATAAAGAGAACAATAATCAATAAAGAAATCAATTTGTATTGGATTTAATAATTCCTCATTTTGATATAAATCTAACAAATCAATATGAATTGGTGATGCAATATTGGTTATATTAACAACACCTGATACAATAACTCCAGATGCATCATAGCTTGGTGGAAAGGCAAAGGGATTATATGTTAAGAGATTAATGGTCTCAACTTGAGTGCCTA
>JAEOUJ010000443.1 GCA_016839405.1 Candidatus Gerdarchaeota archaeon
AATTAACTCCAACTTCTAAAAAGCACTTTAAAGAAGCTCAAAAGTGGCTTCCAGGTGGTGGTACAAGGAATATAGCTTATTTTTACCCATACCCTTTCTTTATTAAAAAAGGTGAAGGTTACTGGTTGGAGGATGTAGATGGGAATCGATATCTTGATGTACAAAATAATATGACCGTATTATTACATGGACATACACATCCGAAAATGGTTGAAGCATTGGAAAAGCAAGTTAAATTAGGAACTTCACATACAGCACCAATGGAAATTCAATATCAATTGGCAAAGTTGCTATGTGAAAGAGTGCCTTCTATTGAAGAAATTCGTTTTTGTAATTCAGGAACTGAAGCAACTATGTTCGCCATCCGAGCTGCTCGAGCCTACACTGGAAAAAGGTGTATAATAAAAATTGAAGGCGGATATCATGGTTCTCATGATTATGCTATGGTAAGTATGGAACCAGATCTAACTGCTGAAGGAACTCCTAAAGGACATGTAGAAGAAGGCATTTCTGAAACATTACTAAAAGATGTTTTTGTTGTTCATTATAATGATTTAGAAGCTGCTGAAAAGATTATGAAAAAACATCATAAGAAAATCGCGGCAATGATTCTTGAACCTATTATGGGTTATGGAGGAGGAGTTACAGCAACTACAGAATACCTAAAAGGTTTGCGTGAATTAACTAAAAAATACGATATACTCTTGATCTTTGATGAAGTTATAAGTATTCGCGCCTCTACAGGTGGGATGCAAAAACTAACAGGTGTTATTCCAGATATTACTGCTTTAGGTAAAACTATTGGTGGTGGTTTACCAATTGGTGCTTTTGGTGGTAAACGTGAAATCATGCAGCAATTTAATCCCACTAAGGAAGGATATATTATGCATTCTGGAACATTTAGCGGTAATTCCATAACAATGATTGCAGGAAAAACTGCACTTGAACTATATGATGAAGCTGAGGTTAAGCGATTAGATGATCTTGGAAAGAGATTTCGTAAAGGTTTGAAAGAAATAATGGATTCCCTTGGTGTAAGATGTCGAGTAGGTGGTATACAATCAATTTCTTATATACAATTTTTTGACGAAGAACCAATGAATAAACAACAAGTTTATTTTTACACTATTCCATATATGGAACTTTCAAAATATATTCATATGGCCTTAGCAATAAATGGTTTATTTGCTATTGTTAAAGGCATTCTAGGATTTTTCATAACCACAGTTATGACAGAGGAAACCATTGATGAAATCTTAAAACGATTCAAAAAAACCATGGAATTGGTTCTTCCAATATATGAAGATGTGAAACCATATCCTGGATTTTCTGGAATCATCTATACTATTTTGAAATCTTTGAATACCAACCAGAAATTTGTAGAGATGAGTAAAAAAGAAAATTATTCTTTATTATTAGTTGCTAAAGATGATTTACATGCAATTAAAGTATCAATTACTAATGGTAAAGTTGATTTTCAAACAATAAAAAATACAAAAGAAAATATAGACAATGCAATGAAGGATTGTAATGGAGCAATTATTACTACAATGCCATCATTCTTCGGATTTGTTATGGGTAAAGTAAAACCTCTAAAAGCAATAATAACTGGCAAATTAAAAATAAAAGGTATCAAATATATTAGAAAATTCACTAAATACTTTGATCTTTTAAGAGATAAATAAATTCAGTTATTATCCCTTTTTTTCTTTTTTCTTTTTGGTAATAAAACACCTACTTCCTTTTGATATTGACGATATTCTTCACCAAACCGATTCACTAAATCTTTTTCCTCAAGATAAATCATAATTGGTGTATAAATTATGATATATGTTGTTAAAACAATGACCAAAAACCATGAATTAACCATAAAAGCAATAGCAGGAAACATTGGCATTTCTCCTAAGGTTTGTGGATGTCTTATATGATTATATATACCACCATACATTTCTGTTTCTTCAGATGGCGTATGTGTTTCACTACCAGCGTCAAGCATTCCTTTAATCATGAATATCATACCTCCAATCACAATTACTCCTCCAACAATAACTCCTATCCACCATTTAGAAGAAATTTCCCAATTAACAAATTCAATTGGATACCATAACCACAAAATAATATTAACAATTGATAATAGTTCAAAAATAATTGCAATGAATCTAAGAATTTTGCATATTTTCCATGCCTTTTCACTTAATTTTGTAGCAAGCGTTTTTGGCAAAGTGCTTAGAGAATATAAAATTGAAAAAAGTAAAATCGAAATGATTAACATTGCAAAATTTATGTATTCAATCATCCTATTCAAAATTGATATATTGGATTATTACAAAAAGTTTGTTATTCTTGGTATTAAAGCAAATATTTTTGATTTTACTTTTAATTATCAAATCACAAGTAATTTATTGGGGAAAAAAATGGTTTCTATTAGCTCGCAGAAAATGATTGCTGAACGAGCAAGAATATATTGGCATGAAAATTATATATGGGAGACTGCTTTCACAATAGGTGATTTAGAACTAATCCAATTTTTCCTTGATAAAGAATACAAATTGATTCCTGCCAAGGAAAGAATTGGCAAAGGAAGTGTATATATTTCTAAAATAGTTGCAAAAACTACAATTTCTTTGTTAATGAAATCAAAAAAAGTAAATCCACTCGAAATGATAAATCTAATACTTCATTTTCCAATTAATGAAAAATCATTTCATATGAAAAATTTCGCTTTAGCATTATTGGGTGAATATGCCAAAACATCCAAACAAGCATTTAACGATGCAATGACCTTAACAAAAATTACTGTTGATTACTGTGAATGGGAAGTTAGAGAACAATGTGGTGTAGTTATAAGAAATTCATTGATAAAATATCCTAATGAAACATTGATTTTTTTGGAAGAATGGATAAAATCGTCAAGTGAAAATTTACGTAGACTATCAATCGAAAGTACACGACCATTAAGAGATATTAAATGGTTAAGAAATCCTAGAAAAAATGACCAAATAATTAAAATGTTAGCCCAATTAAAAACTGATAAATCTCTTTATGTAAGAAAATCAGTTGGAAATAATCTAAAAGATTTAACAAAATATATGCCAGAAAAAATCCTTGGAATTATGAGCGATTGGATTAAAGAAGCAAATATTGAAGTAACAGATGATTTGTCTTCAAAGGATAAAAAAGAACTTGGTGAAAAGAACTACAATCTAATTTGGACATTAAAGCATGGCCTTAGGTGGTTGAAAGAAAGAAATCCTGAATATCATAAAAGAATTGAACAATTACTAGGTAAGAATTATTTATTATATTATGATGAAAAACTCAATAAAATGGCAATTAAGAAATGATTTGTTGTTTATATGTAAATTTATCTTATTTGTTGTGTTTTTAAATAATTGTTGAGATATTTTCTAAAGAGTTGGAGCTATCTATTTGAAGAATGAATTAAATGTTCAGTTGGAAAAGAAACTAACATCTAATTTATTAAAAGATTTTATTTTAAATGATACCAATAAAAATGAAACTATTAGTGATTTTACAACTCTTTGTTTGCTAGGCAGGTTTTACCTTAAAGAAAATAATCTCAATAAAGCATTATTCTATTACTCACAAGCATTGAAATTAGATGAAAATTCACAAAAGCTTTGGATAATTGTTGGAACTCTCTATTACTTAAATGGTAATGAATCATTAGCTGAAAAATACTACTTCAAAGCAAAACTACTAAATCAAAATATAACTAAGAATTCACATCAATCAAAAGAGAAATCTTCAATTGATATTAAAAAAAAGAAATTTTATCGATTTTCTTGTTTAATAAGATAAGATTTGT
>JAEOUJ010000072.1 GCA_016839405.1 Candidatus Gerdarchaeota archaeon
ATAGGAACTGGTTATGTAATTCAAGGAGTAGCTAATGCAGGATATGGTTTTGTTGTTAGAGACTATGCAACACATTCTGGTTGGGTTGATGAATTTGATAACATGTGTACTCTTCCAAGTGATACAGAAACGCCTACATTTCCACTCCCAAGTATTGGCATCATTTTAAGTGTGACTTTTCTAAGCTTAGTTGTTTCAATTGTTCATATTATTAAAAAAAGAAAATAAAATCGCATTGAAATATGCGATTATTTTTTCTCTTAATTTTATAGTTTTTTCTTTCTATTAATAATGTTACAATATAATTTTAGCTTATAAAATACTTCATTCAAACTTAGATATATAAAAAAAGAAAAAAATCAGCTTTTTAGCTGATTTAGCATTTATTTTCGCTTTTTAGTTATGTGTATAAGGATAGCAATAAAACCAATAGAACTTAAAGTCAACCAGAATCCTAATCCTGGAAAAGGCCAAGTTGCTCTATCTAATTCAAATTCAGGCAAATCATAATCCACTTTTTCTGTATTATATGAATAACCTATTTCTAATAAAGTTCCATCTGAAAAGCCACTTATTTCTCCTTCCATCTTAATACCTAACATAATACCAGAAGCTTTAGTGTAAGCAAAGAGGTATTTATGATTGATACTTACATCTACAATTGCTGATGCATCAATAGAAGTTATATTCTCAGATAAATCTCCTCTCATATTGAACTCTACAATAAAATTATCTGTAGTATTTGTATATTTGGCTTTTAATGTTAACCCTTCTCCAAATGTCTCAGATTCAAGAGTTCCATTAACATTAATTTCATTTACAATATCAATCCAATCAGACCATGTAGTTGAAGTAACAGATAAAAATGGAACCATAAGAACCCCCAAATGTAAGTCTTCTATATCAGATTGATTCCACTCATTTAGAGTAACTTCTTCAAGTATTTCTATAGGAAAGAACATCATTGACAACAAAATTGCAGGATCTAATATTGTTGAACTAGCTTCTTCTGAATATTCACCAACTGAAATATTATATAAAACAGCTGTTGGTAGAACACTAGTAACGTTTAATGAGATTTCTGTATTTATACCAAAATCTTGACCATCAAGTGTGAAACCTTCTATATTTGCTTCATTAATGCCAAGTTTAATATCTGTACTAGAAGCGTTTACATTATAATTATAGATTGATCCTACTGATATATTGTAAGCAGCTTGCATTTCTTGGATTGATAAAATCATTCCGATCATTAATAGTGGCAGGATAATCTTTAATGCTTTTTTCAAATTAATTCATCCTCAGAATAATATCTATTTGTTATTATCCCTCCAAATATTAAAAGGATAACTATTTAGACTTCAATTAGTCATTTTTAGCAAAAAATGATATGTTAATATACTTTTATTTTAAATAATAACCAAAAGACTTTTTCATTGATGGTTTTTGCTAATCAATTTAGATATCAAATGGAGTAGATTATCATATGACAAATGCTATTCTTGAAACATCAAAAGGAACAATTGAAATTGAATTATTTGATGAAGAAACTCCAAATACCGTGAAAAATTTCGTTTCTCTTATAGAGAAAGGATTCTATAATGGTTTAACTTTTCATCGTTATATTCAAGACTTCGTCATCCAAGGTGGTGATCCAAAAGGTAATGGTTCTGGCGGACCAGGTTATCAAATTCCTTGTGAAGTAGATGCTCCTAAACAGGTTCATAAAGTAGGAGCTCTTAGTATGGCTCACGCTGGTCGTAATACTGGTGGAAGTCAATTCTTTATTGTTTTAAATGAAATAAATTGTAAACACTTAAATCGTAACCATACAGTTTTTGGTCAAACAATAAAGGGATTAGAAGTTGTTAAACAGCTTAATCAAGGTGATAAAATCATCAAAGCTACTGTGAAAGATATTAGTGATAAAATAAAAAATATGCAATTAAAGAAAATGTAAAGGTTTAGAACCTTTTCTTTTTTCTTCCATTTATATTTTAGTTCTTTTCTCACGCGGTATTTTTATACTGCATTTAAAACTACTTGGTGGAGCAATATTATCCTCTGCTTCGAACTGGCAATTTCTACTTGCTAAAAGGGATGTTTCCAGTCATTTTGGAGGTTAATTTAATGATTACAAAATCGATAACACCAAGTGAAAGGTTTTCTATAGAGAATTTTCAATTTCGAGATTTCGAATTTGAAGAACTGTTAACATCCTTTCGTAGAGTTTTAACTAATCCGGGTGATGCTATTGCTCGAGTAATCTTAATTGGTCCTCCAGGTTCTGGTAAAACCTTTGTTTTGAATAATTTTCAAAAGAAAATACAAATTCATCGCATTATTCATGATGAAACAAATATTGAATTAAAATGTATAATGGTTGATTGTATTAAATATGAAACTTCAAAAGAAGTTGTTTTAGCTATCATTCACCAAATAGATCCATATTTTTATGCGAATATAGATGAATGCCAAACAGCAGAATTACAATATATTTTAGCAGATATGCTGCTAGCAAAAAAAGAAGCTTTAATTATAATTTTTGATAATATAGATTCTTTAGTTTCTTCTGAACCAGAAGAAGTTAATTCATTAATTTATGGGTTTCAAAGATTTTCAGAAGGGAAAACTGGAGAGGATCCCAATCTTTTCTCACAAGTTTTGGTGGCTCATGATCTTGATTTTCTGGCTGAATTAGATAGGGCTGTTTTTAGACAAATAAAATCAGATGTAATACCATTTGAACCATATTCAATTCAGCAAACTTACCAATTATTAGAAGATTATATTAAAAAAAATATTAGAAGAAAAATAGCTAAAGAAACAATTTGGTTTATATCTTTGATAGCTCAAGGAAATATGCATTTGGCATTAGAATTATTATATGGCTCAAATAATATAGCAAAACAAAATCATTCAATAACAATTACACCTGAATTTGTTCGTCATGTGAATAAAACGCTAACTGATTTTACCGTAACGGAAGATAGAATAGATCAACTTCATATTGGCCATAAATTAATGTTGTTAACAATCGCTCGTAAGTTCAAAAATAGTACAAATGCTTTTCTTAATTTCCTTGATTTGCCAAGTTTGTTTATTAGCATTTGTGAAGAATATAATCAATTACCACTTGCAAAAGATTTCTCCAGTGTTTTACCATCACTTGAAAAAATGGATCTGATATCATTACATAATATAGAAAAAGAGATTATTGTAACTCTTTCAGATATATCTGCTACAGAGATGGTTGGTTATCTAGAAAAAACGATGAAGAAAAGAAGAAGAGATAAACCATATTTCACATAAATTCTTAATAAAAATACAAAAGCATCTTAAAAAGGTATCAAATTCTTTAAAATAGATTATACTTATCAAAGAAATAGATTACCATGAACGAATATGATATAATAGCAATTGGTGGAGGCCCATCAGGATTAACAGTTGGTTTATATGGCGGAAGATATGGATTAAAAACTTTAGTAATTGATAAACAACTTGTAGGGGGAGCAATGGCTATTTCTCCACTTATAGAAAATTATCCTGGAATGAAACCTATTAAGGGAGCAGATTTAACACAATTAATGAAATATCAATGTCAAGCATTTGGTGCAGAAATAAGGGAATTAACTGATGTAACAACTCTTAATCCAGATAAGAAAATAATAACACTTAATACAGGTGAACAGATAAAAGCAAAAACTATTGTATTTACAACTGGAAGTAGTCATAGAAAATTAGGTGTACCTGGAGAAGAGCAATATACTGGCAGAGGAGTTTCATGGTGTGCTACTTGTGATGGTGCTTTCTTTAGAGGTCGTAAAGTTATTGTTGTTGGTGGTGGAAATTCAGCTGCAATTGAAGCATTACATCTTGCTCAAATTGTTGGTAATCTTCACATGGTTCATCGACGAGATAAATTACGTGCTGAATCTTCTTACATAAAGCAAATTGAGAAATCAAATATAGATTTTTACTGGAATTCCATCGTCGAAGAAATTCTTGGTGATGGTAAGAAGGTAACTAGTGTTAAGCTAATCAATGTAAAAACCGATGAAATTCAAGAGATTCCTGTTAGTGGTGTTTTTATTTCCATTGGTTATGATCCCAATAATCAACTTGCTGCTGAAGCAGGTCTTGAATTAGATGAAAATGGTTACATACGTGTTGATAAAAAAATGCAGACTAATTTAGAAGGTATTTATGCTGCTGGTGATATAACAGGTGGTCAAAAACAACTCACTGTTTCTGTCGGTCAAGCAACTACTGCAACAATGAATGCTTTTCTTTACATGCATGGTGGAAGCTGGTACACTTAAGGCACCAACTTTTCCCTTTTCTTTCTATGCTTTTATCGAAATCTTTAACTGTAAGTTGTTTTCTTGATTTATTTGCTTGGGTTTAATTTAGGTAGTGTTATAGCGTGCAATTATTAGTTTCACCTACATCTGTTTACGAAGCTCTTGAATGTGTTAAAGCTCAAGTTGATATTATTGATGTTAAAAACCCCTTTGAAGGTTCGCTTGGAGCTAATTTTCCTTGGGTTATTCGTGAGATTCGAGAAGTAGTTCCTGAAAATATTCCTATTAGTGCTACTATTGGTGACGTGCCTTTTAAACCTGGTACTGTTGCTCTTGCTGCTTTAGGAGCCAGCCAAGCAGGAGCTTCTTTTGTAAAAGTTGGTCTTTTTGGTACAAGAACATTTGATGAAGCTATAAAAGTTATGAAAGCTGTTACTCGTACAGTTGATGAATATCAATTGTCTGTTTCAGTTGTAGCTGCTGGTTATGCTGAAGGCAAAGCAATTAATTCAGTTGCTCCTTCTTATTTACCTGTTATTGCTTCTGAAACTTCTTGTGATTATGTTATGATCGATACTTTCGATAAATCCAAGGGTAAATCAATTTTTGATCTTCTTTCTTTTAATGTTTTAGAAAATTTTATTCAACAAGCTAAAGATTTAGAACTGGGTACTGCCCTTGGAGGATCAATTCAATTAGAACACTTACCTATTATAAAACGTCTCCAACCAGACATTATTGGTATTCGTAGTGCTGTTTGTGAAAAAGGTGATAGACTTCATGGCACTATAAGATCTGAATTAGTTACGATTTTTAAGAATATGTTGAAGGACTAATTTTAGTTTCTTATTTCTTACTCACATACAATTTCTCTAGGATTCCTCTTGATTGACCTAATTCTTTGTCTGATAAATCGGGTCGTTTGCCTATATCATCATTTGTAAAACGTGGCAATCCTTTTGATGAGCCAGCAAACATTCCTTCTGAAAGTACCCCATAAACTATTTGAGGTGGTAATTTAGCAATTGGAACTACCTCTCCCTTTTTTATTCCAACAATATTTGTAACTACATTATATCTTGCCTTGCCATCAGTTACAATACATTTCCAATTTGCTGAATCAATTGATTCTATACTAATAATCTCACCACAGAGTATATCTATTGCATCTGCATAATCATCTGATAATCCTTGTGTTAGTCGTTCTCTCATTGTATAGAAATAATTACGAATATAGGTTAGAATTGCTACTGAATTTTTTCCATCTAATCCCTGAGTTACCAACCTATCCTCCCATTTTTCAGGAAAGCTGTCAAAAATCTCTTTTGCATTTATTTCAATATCGCGCAATTCCTTTGATCTAAGAACTTGTTCAAGAGGTTTATAGCTCCATTTCAAAGCCTTTATTTTCTTACTTATTTCAGACAATCTTGTTAGAATTTTTTGCCTATTTAGAGAAAGTGGTATTTTTTTATTTTGTACAATATCAGTAAATTGTCTAACAACCCCTTCTGCAATTATTAATCTCGAATCAGAATCTATCCCTACCATAATTACCACCATTAGATTTCATAATCTATTTTGTTTCAATTTTTTCTTTCTTTTTTATTTTAATAACATTTTTCTATTTATGTCTATTTTCAAAATAAATTTGAATACTTTCGGTTTACCCTCACACAAGCGCTTTTAAAAGATTTAACACTTGGTTATAATTAGAAATACTTCAGAAACCTAAAGCGAAACAAATACAAAAATGAAATGGAAAAAATGATAAATGAATAAACTCTTTCTATCTCCTAAGAAATGAAAGATTCGCAAAGAGTTTAGGTCTTTGATTTATTTCAGGAGAAAAAATAATGTCAAAAAAGAAAGAGGAAGCGGATGCATCCAAAAAGAAAACATCCTCAATTAAGAAAATAGATGATAGTCTGACTCCACTAGACGAACTTGTTGAAGATGCTTATCAAGAAGTTCTAGATGAAAGCGATCAAGAAAAAACCAAGAAAGCTTCTACTGCTAAAAAACAAACCAAATCTACTTCTAAAGCAAAGAAGGATGAAGAAATTTCTTCAGATTATTTTGATGCCATTGCTCGAGATGATGAAAAAGAAATCCCTGTTACAGATTTACCAGGTGTAGGCCCTGCTACTTCACATAAATTAAAAGAAGCAGGAATTACAACAATTCGAGCTATAGCTCTATCAAGCATTAATGATCTTGTAGACAATGCTGATATTGGAGAAAAAACTGCTGCTAAATTAATTAAAATGTGCCAAGAACAAGTAGGATTGACTTTTAGTACCGCGGATGATCTTTATACAGAAAGATTAGGTTTGGAAAGAATAACAACTGGAACTGATAATCTTGATGAATTGTTTGGTGGTGGTATGGAAACTGGCAGTATAACGGAATTGTATGGTGAATTTAGAACGGGTAAAACACAAATCGCTCATCAACTTTGTGTAACAGTTCAATTACCACGAGAAAGAGGTGGTTTAGATGCTAATGCAGCGTATATTGATACAGAAGGCACTTTTAGACCTGAAAGAATTGTTGAAATTGCTGAACGATTTGAATTGGATCCAAAAGAAGTTTTGAAAAACATCACAGTTGGTAGAGCTTATACTTCTGATCATCAAATCAATCTAGCCAGAGATATTGGTGCAATGGCTCGAGAAAAAAATATTCGATTACTAGTAGTAGATTCATTAACATCACATTTTCGAGCAGAATATATTGGAAGAGGTACATTAGCTTCTAGACAACAAACTTTGAATCAACATATCCATTTCTTATTAAAATTAGCTGAAATGCATCATATTGCTGTTCTTGTAACAAACCAGGTAATGGCTAGACCTGATTTCTTCTTTGGTGATCCAACAGCCCCAGTAGGAGGTAATGTTGTAGCACATTCGTGCACAACTCGTGTTTATCTA
>JAEOUJ010000073.1 GCA_016839405.1 Candidatus Gerdarchaeota archaeon
AATATCCCAAGGATCTAAAACTTGGGAGTAATCCTCAGCATCATCCCATTTATATAGGAATTTGTTGATATCTAAAGATGGAACATCGAAATCAATAATTTCTCCACCAGTAATATAAGATTCATTTGTTGTAGATAGTAAATTATATGTCGGAGCTTCAAAATCAAGAATGAATTCATATTCACATGCATATTCATTACCTACTACATCATATGTATAAAGGTAGATAACAGCAGATGTCTCAAATTGATGATCAAATGTTAAAGAAACATTGAATTCAGTTGTTGTTTTAACTGAAGGAGAAGAATCTAGATCCCATTGATATTGCATATAAGCTATAGTATTATCATTAATATCTTCAAAATGAAAACTAATAGGCGTAATTTCATTAATTTTAGTGTGATTATCAATAAGTAATAAATCAATTGTTGGTGGACTTGCATCTATTGTAAGCCAATAAGTCCTTGTTTGAAAATTCCCTAATGAATCATTTGCCAAAATATCTAATCTTGCATATCCTTCTATTGCTGGTAAAGTAAAAGAATCAATAAATGGTAGATAATCAGTACTATTCCATTTATAATAGCTATATATAATAGGATCTGCATCTGAAATAGAAACAATTACCAAAGTATTTGCGGGTATATATCTAAAACTATCAATAATAGCTTGCCCTGTAATAGTAACACCTACTGAAGGACTAGTTGTATCTATTATAAATTCAATATAATATCGGTAATAATTACCCGCTATATCAATTACTACAATTGTTAGATTATGAGAGTCATCAATTAAACCATATAAATAGACATGATATGGCATTTGCAAGGTTAAATTATTTTGGCTATCAAATGAATACAATATAATTAAATTTTCATTTTCAGTCCAATTATCATCAATTGTAAAAGAAAGAACCGCAGTATCTAAAAATCTAGAATTATTATAATCAATAGCTGGTACTATGGTTGGTGCTTCTTGATCAACATAGAACATAAATCTAAATTCAAATTGCTCATTTAAAGTATCCCCAACAATAATAGTGAGAAAATATGTGCCAGGAGTCGATGAGAGAGCATCAGCACCACTTAAAGTCATTATTCCATCAATAACAGTTCCAGAAGTCCATGGATCATTACCCCAAAAATAGATAACTGTTCCATTATCATTTGTTATTGCTACTTCTACAGTATTACCACCTTGATAATAAGAAGCATTTACTAAATTATATAAATCAACATTCAATAATGTTAAACTCGTATTAAATGAATAAACCTCTGATATTGAATTGCCAAGTGAATCATTTGCTAATACAGTTAAATTGTGCCAACCTGCTGTTGCAGGTAAATACGTTCTATATAGATTCCCAAGAATAGGTGACCATATACTATAAAGATCATTATCCCATTTATAAACAACATCTAATGGATAACTACGATCATCTATAATTAGATCAATATTTTTTAACTGTGGTTGTGTTGTTTCGTTTAGGACATTTACTAACAAGATCTCTGGTGCTGTATTGTCAAAATCAAAAACATATTCATGATATTGTGTACCTAAATCATCAATTATTTTTATTGTCAATTGATGTGTATTTTCAAACCCTTCATAGGGATATATATCAAAAGGATCCAGAAAAGGAATTTCAGTGCCATTTTTATCCCATTCATAAGTTGCTGAAATATAATCATAAATACTAAAATTCAGTAATTGCCCATCTGTTACAATAGAGTTATTTGCTGGATTATGTAATATTATATTTGTTGGTGTTTCATCATAACCAATTGTATAAGTAGCTTGTGCAAGATTATCAAAAAAATCATAAGCTTGAATTATAAGGGTGTGCCAGCCTGTTGTTTGAGGAACAGAAATAACTTGTTGAGTATCAAATGTTGTATAACCTCCTGTATCCCATCTATAACGACTCAAAATAGAATCAGAAGAAACAGTAATTGTTCCATCTGTTGGGGTAGAATATATTGTATTATTTTCTAATCCAGTTAGATCAATTGTTGGAAAATTATCTTGATACATTAAAATTTGCATGCCAATTGATTCCAATGAATTTTGAATGCGATAATAATTATCATAAGTATCATTTGTTGAGTCAATTGTCCATTCGGTTGGATAAGTTGCTTGCCCAGTTCGAACTTCTGTTCTTTCAGCTGGTCCTGTATAAGAAGCACTAGTCAACATACATTCAATGGTTGTTCTTAATCGATGGCCCGAAGGTATTAGTGTTGTTTCTGGAATAGTTGCTTCATAAACCCATCCATCCCAAGTTGAACCATCCCAAGAACCATAAGGATTCTCATCAGTATCATCAAATTCACCCGTTACAGAAGTAATAAAATCAGCTTGTTCTGTTATAGGATTAAATGATTCCAGAGTAAATTTCAAATACCATTCTGAGGATGAAGAATACCAAACATCCCCTCCACACATAAAGTAAACATTGCCTTGAATATAGGTATCTGCATCATATACTGGACTAAAAATTATTGAAGGTATATAATGACTATTAACTCTTGCAGAACTCCATAATATATCAAAAGTATCTAAAGGATGCCAATATCTAGATGGAACAGTTGAATCATTATATTGCATAAAATCAACATAAATGAAATTCGAAGGATCATTTTTAATATCTTCATAATTTTCCCACTCAAAACATAAATCAATCCCTCCTATTGTTTTTAAATTATCTTGTGTAAAATAGGCAATTGTTTTATACTCTCCAGGTGTTTGAGTAACATCATCTGGAGGAGCTATAATAACTGGAGTATTTTCCATTTCAGGAAATAAAACATCTTTTGATTCATAAAAATCAGATAAACTTGTTATTGTTATATTGCTAAGTATTCCTTCAAAATAAACAAATGTTCCTATACTGAATAATAAAATTATAAAGCTGGTATAAATGGTTCGTTTCTTCAGCATTTTTAGTCCTCTTATTATCTATAATTATTATTTAATTAATCTTCAGTTGTTGTCATATTGAAAACAAATTTTTGTATATCGAATGCTGATAAAAATGATTTATTAATTAATCGTTTAAATTCCTCAATACCTTCTTCAGTTAAATTTGATACTTTTGCGGTATGAATATCATTTAAATCGATAGTAAAATCTGCTAATTCTTTTATCATTTCATAAACAAAGTATCTAGCATTTTCTATATAATCATCTAATACAATTATGTTGTCTTTTTGATCTAAATGTGTACCAAGAATTATTATGCTTGTATGTTGTTTTATTAAATTCCTAGCAATTGCTCTATTTAACCAATATTCTAATTCCTGAAATGTTTGTATATCAGTTAAATCAAATGTTAACACCAATGCTAAAATTTCTTTAATTGAAGCTATTTTAAAATACATGTCACAAGCATCTTCAAATGCCAATCCTTCTCCAGGCAATGCTCTTCCTTTTTGACCTGGCATAATAAAGATTTGAGAACTTGTAGTAACTTGGAATTCATCAATATTAGAATAGAAGATTAAATAATCTAATTCAAGGTTTAATGATTTTTTAAGAGTATTATCCTCAAAAGAATAATATGATTTTCCTCTATAATTTGTTAAACTCATAGCTGAATGTGTTTTGCCAGTTTGACCATCTCCAATAAAAACAACTCCTCCTGTACATACAATACGATTTCCATACCATCGAATTAGGTTTGAGATGTCCGATATTTCATCATTTGGCAAATTATTTCAACTCCTTAATGTTGAAAATCTATAATTAGAAGGGATTTTTGTCAGTAATCTTATTTCCATGTTAAATTTTTCTTTTTTAAAATATAAATCTTAATGTTTAGGACATTTTCGATAAAAAAAAATGGTGTTGTTACTTACTGAAATGAAAAATTAAAATAATATAAGAAAATTAGTAATTTATCATTTAAATTGGTTAAGAAAATGTGTGCTTATTTTAAAGGTGACCCCACAAAATTCGTTATTAAATATATTAAAGGAAAAAGACGAAGATCTGGACTTGGTCTTAGTTTTTTCTATATGAATATCAACACCAATATTGCTGCAATACCAGCTATGACAATTGATTCAAATTTTGTTTTCAATGAATTTACAAAAACTAATCAAGCAATTACTTTACAAGGACATTTCACATATAGAATAATAGATCCTCTAAAAATGTCTAAGATTCTTAATTTCCAAATTAACCCAAGAACTAGAATCTACCAAACAGATGATCCAGAAAAATTGGAAATGAGAATTAAAAATGTTGTTCAAACAAGAACTCGTAGTGAAATTGAAAAAATGAGTCTTGAACAAGCCTTAATATCTTCAGAATATCTTGCAAGTACAATTCTAGAATCTGTAGAGGGAAGTACGATTATAAAAGAAATGGGCATTGATATTCTATCAGTAACTTTCTTATCTATCCGCCCAACACCTGAAATTGCTCGAGCATTAGAAGCAGAATATCGAGAAAGTCTTCAAATGAAAGCAGATAAAGCTATATATGAACGAAG
>JAEOUJ010000074.1 GCA_016839405.1 Candidatus Gerdarchaeota archaeon
CACTGAAACAAATCTTAAAATCCTACAAGAAATTGGTTTTAAAATTATTTGGAAAAAATTAGTAAATGATAGTTTAAGTGAAGATTATAAGCATTTATTTGTTTTATTAAAAAAATAAATCCCAATTAAAATATCGTTTAAAATTGATTATTATAATTAACGTTACTTTTTTTAGTAGTCTTGAAATTTAATTAATCTGGAAATTATACTTTATAAATACTATAGGTCATTGTAAAGATTTATAGGAGCTCTTGTAAAGTTATCATATGGAATAGATAGGTGTGTAAAATGGTTAATTATGGAGTGGATTTTTATCTTACAATTGTTTTAATTCTATTCCAATTAATTGCTATATCTATCTTCATTACACTTTATATAAGAAAAAAGCAAGCTGCGTTCCTAGCTTTAATTATCTCTATGGGATTTTTCATTATTAGTAATATTTTGGTCTTATTATTTATACAATACCATTATTCATATTGGTTAGATTTCTTACAAGGGATAATTTCAGCTGCGGGTTTAATCCCTATTGTTATTTTCCTAGAGATTTTTGAAAATGGTGTTTCATTTACTAGTCGAAGTTCTGGTTTAAGTATATTCATTTTAATAGTTGGAGCTATAAGTGGAGCATCAAATTTTGCTTTTCCATCTGAAGTTGGACGTTTTATTAATTTAGTTTCACCTATTATGTATATCCTTGTTGGATCATTTTACCTAGATACTATTAAAAAAATGAAAGAAAGAATTAGATTTGAGAATCAAAAAAAGAAAATAAGAAAAATTCATTCAGGAATTTATCTTACTTTTATTATTCCCAAATTTGTAATTGGTACAATAATTACTGTTACAGTTATCCCTTTAGTTATAAAGGAACTTGGGGATATTCCATGGTTGAAATTTTATGAAACTGATTTCTTACAAACTGAACTTACAACAAATTTATTTGAAATTGCATTGAATTTAATGCAAAGTATTGGTTTAGTTATTATGAGTTTGCCAATTATTTTTAGTTTGTCTGTTTTCTTCATGCAATCACGAAAAGTAACAAGATTAATAGTTATAAATAAGGATGCTTTACCAATTTTTGAATTCCCTTTTGAACTAGAAAATGGTTTTTGTGATGAAAACCTCTTGAAAGAAGCTTATCTTGCTATTAGTACTTTAATGAGTCAAGAGGGCATTTCATGCCAACAATTGAAAACCATGAATTTTAGTGATTTAGAAATAATGATTGAAATTAGAGACAATTTTGCTGTTTTATTAATTGTAGATCGTCCTACAAAATACTTGAGTACTTCAATGGGAAATTTTGCTAATGATTTCCAAAAGATATTCCCTAAGGATAAAGAGTTAAATGAAATTCGCATCCAGAAATTAAAATATACAGCAGAAAAAATGATTCAAACCAATTTTGGTTTGGAACAAGAAGAATTTCAACAAATTAAAACCATAGTTAGTGAAGGTTACGATAAAGTAGCTGATGTATATTTAGCTACCCGTTCAGAAGATGATCCTGAAGTTAAACTTTTACCTGATTTCATGAAACGATTACCAGTCGGTGCTCGAGTGCTTGATGCTGGATGTGGTGCTGGTGAACCAATAACTAGAATTCTTAGTGAGAAATTTAAAGTAACAGGCGTTGATATTTCTAAAAAGCAAGTAGAAATTGCACGAGAAATGCTCCCATATTGTGAATTTATTTGGCAAGATATGAGTACACTAACATTTCCAAATGAATATTTTGATGGTATTGTTTCTTATTATGCAATACCTCATGTCCCTCGAGAAGAACATAAAGGGCTTTTAGAAAACTTCTATCGGATGTTAAAACCAAATGGTATAGCTTTATTATGTTTTGGAACTACTGATGATCCAGGGAAAGTAGTAGATGATTTTTTTGGCGTTAAAATGTATTGGTCAAGTTTTGATGCAGGTACAAATATTGAAATGCTTAAAGAAGTTGGTTACAATGTAATATGGTTAAAATTAATTTTCGATGATGTAACGGATGAGCAACATATCTTTGTATTAGTTCAAAAACTTCAAAGGGAATTTCTTGATGAAATTAAAGCTAAAGTAGAAATTGACACAAAAACAAAATAAGGAGAGTGAAATTATTTCTCAGCTAAAAGGGTATGAGAAATGTGCAGAATATTACGATTTATTTGCAAATAATGATGATATACCATTTTTTCTTGATATTGCTAAAAAATGTCACGGGTCCATCTTAGATTTAGCTAGTGGAACAGGTAGAATAACAATTCCATTAGCTAAAGCAGGATTTTCTATAACTGGTTTAGAATTTTCACCTGCTATGAATGAAATAGCAACTAGAAAGATTTCAAAACTTTCAGTTGCAACAAAAAAAAGAATCAAATTAATTCAAGGGGATATGATTTCATTTAAATTAGATCAATTATTTAAATTGATTATAATACCTTCATCATTTGGACATTGTTTAACTACAGCACAACAAAAATCTTGTTTAGTTTGTATTCATGAACATCTAACAAATAATGGATTATTTATTTTAGATTTATATCCAGGAGATACTATTAATAAAAGCGGATCATTTAGTGATGAGCCAAGAAAAATAGATAATAAATCAAGTGTGAAAAGATTTGGTTCTTATGTAACTGATTTTAATAAGAAAATTTCAAATTATAAGCTGATATTTCAGATATTTGAAAAAAATATCTTGATTAAAGAAATTGAAGAAGAATCTTCTGTTGCTGTAATTTATAATGAGGATATTAATCTTTTAATAAAAAATGTTGGTTTTGAGATTATAAATGAATTCTGTAATTGGAAGAAGAAATTATATAAACCAAATAAGAATTTTAAACAAAGAATTCTTGTTCTTAAAAAAACCTAATTTTAGTTTTTCTTTCTATGTTTCATATCTTTGCATTAATACTTCAGCTAAGTAGAACATTCCAATTCCTGAAAGCAAATAATAAGAAATTAAAATCAGAAATATAACCCACAAAAAACTTACTCCTAAAAGAGTAATTACTGTAAACACAACTCCTCCAATAACACCCATAGATAGATTCATTGGTAAAGCTAATTGAAGACCACGAAATGGATTTGAAGTTAAATCCGCTGCCTCAAAAAAGGGTGCTATTGATAATGATAACAAACCTACAATTATGCCATTAAAAATAGCTGAAATTATTGTTATAACCATTAAAAATGCAATTAATCTATTTTGATGAAAAGTAAAAAGCAATATACTTATGCAAACAATTTCTATTCCATAAGAGATTAATATTTGCATAATTTTACCTAAGAACATTTTTCTAATGCCATTTGGAGCAGATTTACAAATTAAAAATACATTTTTACCACCAAGTAATATTTGAATGCCATCTATTGAAGCATAAGTCATTAAGAAATAGCCAACTGCTATTGAACCATAGAAAACATAAGTTGACCAATCAAGGCTTTTAATTACAAAACCTAATACAAAAATACCTATAGTAACCAATAAGAAAAATATATCACTAATTCTATTAAATAATGATTTTCTCTGATTAATTAAATAAAATGTCTTTATAGAATATTTATGTGGTAATGGAATTTTGTTAATTATTTTTACACCCCAAGGAGTAATATTTTTTGTAATGCCTTTAGTTGTAGCTGCTTCAAAATCCTCTAAATTTAAAGAAAATCTAGTTCTGTAATAAGCAAAAATAACAAATATTAAACCAAAGAATATTGCTAGAAAACCAAATAATAAAGCAAGTGGATTGGATAAAATTGGATTGAATGTTTCTTTACCTATTATTCCAAACCATCCATATGGTATATATTGAAAAACCTTCTCAAACATTTCTGGTTCTAGTATTATTGCACATATTACTGGTGCAAAAAATTGAATAGCAATTATCAATCCTAACCAAAATGAATAGGGATTCCTTTTCTTAGTTTCATCTATATTACCACTTTTTATTTTGAATAATGCTTTTGGTCCAATTGTTATACCTAACCAACTCACTGATAGCATGAGAATTGCAATTGCTATTGAATACAAGAACAAATACAACCAATTTATCTCAACTGCAGCAAATAATGCTAGTTCTATGTGAAGCAAGATAATTATTGGGATAAATACAAAATTATTCAACTGAATACTAAGAAATTTGCCAAAAAGATAGGATCGACTAGAAATTGGTGATCCAGAGATAATTTCGATTTCAGAAATTTCAGTATATCGAGTAAAATAATCTATGCTTGAATTAAAAGCCATAAAAAGTAAAAAAGCTGATATAATTGTATCAATTTTTAGAATCCAATCTTGAATGTAAATATCTAGATTATCAATTATTGGTTCTGTAATATTTCTAGTATAGATTAATAGAACTATAAATTGTATTGAAATTAAACCTAGTAAAATGAATGGTAAGATATATCTAAATTTCCCAAGAAAGCGAAATCGAGATAATCTAACACGAAGATCTGTTAGAAAAACATACCACCATTTAGGTTTTTTAGTTCGAGACACTCTAACTTCACTCCTCTTTAGCACTATCTGATTCATTTGATTTTATATCTAATTCAGAATCACTTTGAGTTATTTCTGATGCTTCAACTAATGAACCATCAATTGTGAATGTTGGTTGAATATATCCTGGAATAAGAGCTAAGTAAGCATCTTCTAATGTTTTGGTGTTTGTTTTCTTCATAATTTCCCTAGGTGTGCCTATATCGTGGACTGCTCCTTGATGTAGAATAGCTACTCTATCGCAAATATCCTCAACCATCGATAATCTATGGGAAGAAATTAGAATTGTTTTTTGTTTTTCTTTGGAAAGGTATTTAATAAAATCTTTAACCATTCGGGAAGCAGCGGGATCTAAACTTGCTAATGGTTCGTCCATAAAAACAATTAATGGATCATGAATAATCGATAAAATAATTGATAGTTTTTGTTTCATTCCTCTAGATAATTTTTCTATTAACTCATCTTTTCTATCAAGTAAATTAAAATCTTCTAGAAATTCGACTGCTCTTTGTTTTGATATATTTGCTGGAACACCAAATAATCCCCCAATAAATTCACTTAATTCTAAAGGCGTTAATCTTCCCATTAAACTGCCTTCTTCTGGAAGATAACCTGTATTTTGTTTAACCCAATCTAAATTTTCCTCAATTTTATGATCGAAAATTTCTGCATTACCTGATGTTGGTTTAATCATTCCTTTTAATATTCTAATAGAAGTAGTTTTTCCAGCTCCATTTGGACCTAATAACCCAAAAATCTCTCCAGTTTTAATTTCCAATGTTAAATCAGTTAAAGCTATAGTTCTACCAAAAATTTTGGATATTTTATAAGTTCTTATTGCTATAGAGCCCTTAATAGGTTGTTTAAGATTATTTAGCAAATAACTTCACTTTCCATAATTATTGATAAGATGAAATATAATCTATAATTAAAATGATGTTATAAATTAAAAATATAACATTATGTTTCAAGTAGTGATTTTATAGCTTCGAAATAAATTGTTATATATTTTTTCATAGATTGATAAACCTCTACATTTTGTTTGAAAAATTCCTCTAATTTTGCTGTTTCTTTGTTTTTTGGCAATCCTTCAAGATCTTTTAGGAATTTATTTTTTAAAACCAAAACAATTCGATCAATTACTCTATTTGATAATTGCATTCTACTAATACCATATTCCTGCAATTTAAATTTGGGTTTGAAATATTTTTTTCTATCTTTTGGTTTCTTTGTTGTTTCTACAAAACCCATTGATACTAAATCTGAAAGATTCTCAGATATTGTACTTCTACTTAGATTTGTTATTTTTATAATTTCATCTTGTGTGATTGGTTCAGGTTCAAAAAAAAGTGTGTGTAATATTGCTCCTAGTTCTTTTTTACGTCCTACTAATGATTGAAGAGATAGAGATTTATTTACTATGATATTTATTATCTCATTAATTGATTTTATATTTTGTATTTTATCGATTTTTTCTTCCTTTTGAGTATGTTCAATTAGATATCTATGAGCTATTTTTGATAATTTATCAATATCTGGTTTATAATTAGGATTTTTAACAAAATTCTCCCAATCCATATTGAAATTATCTAAAATGGCTCTAAAATAACATGTTATTTTAATATAGAATTCTAATATTCCTTTAACATGATTTGATTTTTCTGTTGGTGGATCAATTTTTTTTAATTCATGTAATAAACTTGGTATAAATTCAATATTAAAGTCTGAAATTGTAAATGTAGTTGAAACAAATGTTTTCATATATTGACTAAAATCAAGGGGACAATAGTAATATTTTTTCTTATCAGTAATTTTTCTAGTTTGAAGAACTGGAAAAATGCTATTTTGTTCCATTAGTTTGTTTAATGTATCTGAAACAGTGGTTCGACTAAATCCTGTTAATGACATTATTTGATCTTGATTTAGATAATCTTGTTCCATTAACAAAGAAAACAATACACCAGTTTTATTTGGTTCAAAAAAAGTTAGAGTTTGTTGCATGAATTCAAGGTAATCTATTTTTAATTGCTTCAGTATTTTATTTAATTCATTACCATTCATCATTTTCACTTGCAATATAATAACAGATAATTTCTAATTTAATATATTTTTTGTTTTTTCTAAATTTTCTGAATTTTCGTAGATTTCAGAAAACGTTTATATAATGATCTTTTCTATTAATAAATAATAAAAGGAGTTACAAAGTTGTTGGAATTGGAACAACCAATATTAGAAGTTTCAAACTTAACAAAAATTTATGGTCGAGAAATTAAAATCGGCAAAAAAAGAATAGGTAGAAAAGTTGTCGGTGCTAATTCTGTAAGCTTTAATGTTAAAAAAGGAGAGATATTTGGTTTTCTTGGTCCAAATGGTTCGGGCAAGACAACAACAATTCGTTCAATCTTAAATTATTTGAAAATTCAATCAGGGAAAATTACAATATTTGGTTTAGATCATAACAAAGATGCATTAGATATTAGAAAACGTATAAGCTATATTCCCGGTGATTTAGCTCTTTATGAAAATTTCACAGGTATTGAACTGATCAAATATTTCAATCACTTCCGACCAATAGATCAAGAATTTTTAGAGATATTAAAATCAAATTTCAAGGCAGATTTATCTTTGAAAATAAAAGCTCTTTCAAAAGGTAATAGACAACAAGTTGGTTTAATTGTTGCACTTGCACCAAAACCTAATTTCCTAATTATGGATGAACCTTCATCAGGTTTAGATCCCTTAATGACTTACAATTTTCATAAAATTTTGAAACAGCTCAAACAAGAAGGCAAAACAATTTTCTTAAGTTCGCATGATCTGGCAGAGGTACAAGCAATTTGTGATCGTGTTGGAATCATAAAGGAAGGCAAAATAGTGCTTGTTGAAAATATAGATGATTTAAAAAAGAAATTCCTGCAGAATGTAGATATAAAATTCTCAAGTTTTGAATTTCCAGAAAAGGATTATTTTCTTC
>JAEOUJ010000444.1 GCA_016839405.1 Candidatus Gerdarchaeota archaeon
ATTTTGATCAATTTTATTAAGATAATCAGCAAATTTCTTTGGATTAACTTTTTTATTAAAATGTTCTTCTAGTAGTATTCTTGTTGCTTCCCACACAGGACACAATTCATCCCCTTTACATTCTCGATCATCTACTGGTGTAATAGTAATAAAAACTATTGCAGTTCTAATAAAAATCGTTTCAGTAGATAATTCACTTGAACTATTCTGAATAATACGTTTTCCTGCTTTAGCAACTAATTTTGCTTTGATAAGGTCTTTTAAATAACGATAAATGCTTTTGTCAGATTTTTCAAAATCTTCCCCGAGTTTTTCAAATGCTTCCATTAAATCTGTAATAGTCATTGGTCCTTTTTGAAGGAATTTCAAGACATATTTATAATGATCTTTTTTAAAAATCTCTAAAGTTTCTCTATCCCTGATAAATTTAACTGGTTGTTGTCTAAAAGTAATTACATCTTGCTTTTCTATTGTTGACATTTGCACTTTTTCACCTTTTTATTCTATCTTTACATAGGAGACCTTTCTTATTTCAGTATATTGTTCTAAACCATGTTATATACCTTTCTTAATCTATTTAAATATTGTTCTTAATACTATTTAAATCAGTTCTAATTAGAATGAGAAAACTTATATAGATGTGTGAGAATATAATCTCACGTTGTGTGAAATATTAGGTGATGATAGTGAAAGAAGTTAAGAAGAAAATCACTAAAAAGAATAAATCATGCAGAGAATGTGAAAAAATTCAGCCAATCTTAGCATTATTCTATTCTGATGGATTGATCTAAGAAATAATATTCACTCAGGTGGGATTTATGAAAGAAACACATAAAGAAACAACAAAATATGTCAAAAAAGAAATTCACCCAATTCAATTCAACGAAAAATAAAAAAACATAAGTAACTCAGCCAAAAACATAGCAAACCGAAAGGAACATCAAAAAAAAGATGGAAACAAAAAGAAACGATTACAAATAAAAAATTCAGGCAGAAAAAGAAAGTACCAGGAAAAAGGTTGCTTTGTACATAGGAAGATAAGAACAGTTCCCCAGGATGTTCTTATCTTCTCTTACCATTCTATTTTTAATTTGATTTTGTATTAATTTTCCTCTTAAGAAATTCTTAAATGATGATATCCCTTTTTCAATTTAGGATTTGGTGTATCCCAATGAGTCGAAAACCTAAGATTTTGATGTTGACTAATATAGTAGTTTTACTATTTCTTGTTGGTAATATTATCAATGCACAAGCTTTGGATAGATCTTGGAATCCAGGAGATATAATTACCTTTACTTATTCTTATCAAAACATTTACATTGATACTGATTTAGAATACAATGTTGTTAATGAAATAGATATTATTGATCAAGAAACTGGTACACTTAATATAACTGAACTTAATCTCTTGAATGGTCGTTATTATGCAATATGGACTGGTAAATTAGGCGAAGGTCCTATTGTTGGGTATGATTTTACTGTTGAAGATTTCAAAAATGACTTTCTTGATATTAACACATTTCTCTATGTTGACTATGAGTGGAATTATGGAACAAATGATACAGTTTTAGTTGATTTTGATGTGAATTATGATCCTTGGTTGCTTATAGAACCTAATTGGGCTGATTTAAATACCGCTTTTATTGATATGTTCAACGAATCTGAAATCATTGAAAGTATTGCTGATCCATATCTCCCCATCATTTATAATATTACACTAGGAGATTTCTTAGGGAATATTTCCTATACTTTTATGGGTAAAAATACTCTTGCTGAAGCAAAAAATCAAATGACTCCCGATAATACTCAATGGACTTTAACATTTGATTTATCAAATGTTGTTCATCAAGGAATTTATAATGCCACTTTAGGATATGATGTATATTATCCATATCAAAATGCAATAATTACTTATGATTTGAGCTATTCAAAAGGTGGTATTCTAGAAAAAGCTCATGGTGAAATGTCAATTGGTATAACAGTAGACAACTCTAAAAACGAAATTTGCAATAAGAATATCATAATTCAAGGTGATCTAAGAGCATTAACAAGTAATAATGCATATTGGATGATTTTACCAGGATTTCTAATAGTCTTATCAATTGTTCGTATTGCTAATCGAAAATCAAATAGGAGGATTTGGTGATTCAAATGAATACTAAAAATAAATTAACTATCATTTTATCTCTTATTTCAATTGTTATTCTGTTCAATATATATCCCTCTGCAAATGCTGCTGAAGCTCCATGGGACATTGGAAGTATGTACACTTGGGGTAATGAAAGTTTAATTAAAATTCATATCATTGATTATGAATTAGATACAGAAACATATCAAGAAATTAAATCAAGTCAAGTATTTACATATAATCTAACTGATATAGATAACTCATCACTAACATATGATTATGATTTAATAACAACTAGCGGTATAGGGTCAGGTACCCAATCATATGATTGGCAAGATTTTACCAGTATGATTACTCTTGGTAGTATGTTTATGGTTCAATATGCTTGGGATTATGAACATAATATAACTGTTCTTAGCTCGTTCACTTTTTCATTACCAATCTGGCTTCTAATTGACCCAAATTGGACTGCAATCAACGATCATTTTACAAATATCTTAAATGGTAGTGAAATTATAACAACTTTAGCTGATCCCTATGTACCAATTACTTATAATTTTACTTTGGATGATGTATTAGCTAATGCTACTTCATTTTCAATTATGGGTAAAAGTAATCTTCAGGAAGCTTTACTTGAATTCACACCGACCACAACTAGATGGACATTTAATTTTGACTACTCTAATGTAGCTAAATTTAGTGTATATAATTCTACAGCAGGATACCATAATTACAATGATTATGAAATACGAACTGAACAAGCAATATTAGAATATACTAGTGAAGGTATTCTAAAATATTTAACAGATAATAATGAGTTACAGCGAACTATTAATGACAATATGTTGCATTTAATTAATTCTCTATACTATAATCTTGATGGTTTAATAGTTACAGAAACTTCCCCTCTACCATATTTTTTGGTAATACCAACAATCGGATGTTTAGTTATTTTTGTTAAATGGATAAATAAGAGAAAAAATTAATCTCTTATTCATTTTTTTCTTTTCAGATTATATTAGTATATGTCAAGTTGGAAA
>JAEOUJ010000445.1 GCA_016839405.1 Candidatus Gerdarchaeota archaeon
AAAATTGTATCATAAATTTTGTTAAAAGGAATTGAACCTTTTTGTAGACTATATCTTAATCTCTCAATTTGATTCTTACTAAATTTTAATGGTGTAGCTTTCAATTCTTTATCCGTTGCATGTTGAAAATAAGATTTTGCTATCATTTCAAGTATTCTATCTCTAAGAGGTATAACATGTTTGAAGTCTTTTTCAACAGCTTGCGATCTATGTTCATCTTTAATTAGAGTTAAATAATTAATAATGCTGTTACGTTGTTCTTGATTCAGTATTCCAGCATCTTTGTCCTTAACCCAACCATGAAATCCTCTTCTACCAGAAAAAACCCAAGTTATATCTTTATAACCAAAATCCTCTCGTAAAGTTTTGTCTATAAATGCAGCTGAATCCTGAACTAATGACCAACAGTTTCTACAATATTGTTCTTTACCTTGGCAACCACAAACTCTAACTAAATCATAATCATTAAGATCCAAATCGAAACAAAATTCACGTGAAACCCATTTTATTTTTTGTATTGTATTGTTCTTTGAAGGTGGTATCTCATAAACAGCTCCCACATATCCTTTTTTCACTTTATTTGTTGCCATAAAATCCGTTAGATCGCTCGATGATTTAAATGAAATATTTCGAATAAAATTATCATCTTCTAAGAGAAAAGCAAATTCTCTTTTGTATAATGTTGTTAACCCTATAATTGAAATTAAGTCAGCAGGATCAAAAACCTCTCTATAATATCTTTGAATTAAATCTAAAGGTACTGGTTTGTTGTCATCATTCATCATTTCTTTTTGATTCAATTAATCACCTTTTTTCATTGACTCTTGTTTCTTATCTTCATCACGTAAAATAATTTTCAAAACTCTAGCAGCATATTGAACATAACCAATAGGATGCCTAATTGGTTTAGCTGGTTTATTATAACGCAATAAGAACATTAAAGCACATGCTTCACTTGGCTTTTTGTCTATTACTTTTCTAGTTAAATTTCGAATAGTTTTTTCTTGTTGTTCTGAAGGATTCTTGAATTCCTCACGTAATGCATCATCTATTGCTTTTACTGATTGATGTAAAAAGGCACAATAACCATTATTTTGAATAGTTTCACATTTTTGTGCACTATAATCGGTTCCTCCACCTTCAAGACCATAGATATAACGAATTTGGTAACCTGGTGGGCCAGACGAAAATTGATCAAAAGTTAATCCAATATTATCAACAGATTGTTCATACCAGAAATATAGTTGTTCATCTACTGACATGCCTATGTGTTTGAGGAATAAACCAATTTGAAATCTTTCATCGTGATTAATATGCCCTTTTTGTTCTATTTCATTGTATAAATCTAACATACATTGAGGGAAGATATTTTGTTTTGTAAATAATTGATAATTACTTAATTGAAATCTATCAGTAACTTTAGCCATAGAATGAATAATTTTTGAAAGGTCTTCTTTTAATACTTTAATTGGTTCTGAGATTGAACTTCTAGCTATGCGATCAACACTTTCACGGGCTTCTTTAATTCTGCTTCTTAATAATCTTTCAAAAGTTGTTTTTAAGCTCATAGCAAATTCATCAATTAAACCTATAATCCAACCATCCCTTAATAAAGAAGAACGATTACTCACCAATTTAGGAGCACAAATAAATCTTACTGCAATTGAACCAGAGCGTTTATTTTTTATTTTAAATTCCTTGAAATATTTATCATTAATATCAAATTTTGCCCAAAGTTCTCTAGGACCAATAATATTCTCTTTACCAAACAGATATTTAGCTACCTCAATTTTAGTTTCAATTGTATGAACTTTACGAAATCGCCATTCGAATAAATCACCTTCTTGTTCAACAAGCCATGCTTGTACTCGAGGATCCTCTGCAGCAACTAAACGTAAAAGACCATGCCCAGCAAATTCCTCATAAATTTCTCTCTCATAATTTGTGCGATTGATACCTTGAGCAGGGAACCAGGGTTTGTTTTGGACAAATTTATTTATTCTCTCTCGAGCAATTTGAGGCCACTCTTCCAAATCAATTTGTAATTTTTCTCTTGGAATAGCAACTTCTTCTATACGTTTTACAACAATCCAATCTGGTGCACTCAAGTTTGTTGTCCTCAATAAGGATTCCTAAAAAAGTCTATAATAAGATAGCTCTTCTTCTAGTAATATCCTCTTATTGTATTTTTAATAATTAGCTTCGAATGATTTATTTATTTCTTATATACTTTTATTGATGATATTATTATGCCTGTTGAAATTGATCGAAATCTCTGTGGTTTATGTTTAGGTTGTGCAACAATCTGTCCAGAATCTTTGTATTATTTTGAAGAAGAGGAATTAATGATTAGTGAAGGATGTACAGACTGTGGTTTATGTATTGAGTGTTGTCCAGTTAAAGCCATTAGTGAAAAATAGCAGGAAAAGCTAATTCTTTCATGATATTTTGATTATGTAATTTCCTTATAATATGACGATATTCTTTGCTTTTTAATGCTTGAAGCACCTCATTTTATATTGGTATTAGCTGGAGGAAGAAACTATGACCCTATTAGCAATCTTAAGCAGTATAGGAATCGGTATGGTGTTAGGTACTTCTGTTTTCCTTTTCAGGAAACGTAACAAAGATAATTTTGGTTTTGATACCAAAAGAGAAGTAGTTACTATAACTCTTCGAGGTTTACAAGACATAGATATGATATGTGAAACAATTGACAGTGGTAACGTGGTTATTCTAGGAATAAGAGATTTAGCTAGATTAGATATGATACGTTTAAAACGTTCAATTCAACAGCTAAGATCTCATGTAAGAACCATAGGTGGAGATATAGTTGCTCTTGGCAAGGAATTTGTTGTAATTGTTCCACCAACAATGAAACTCTCATTCATAAAGCAATACCTCGAGGAAACACAGGAGGAAGATATGAATCCACCTGAACCCCCCTCTGAGGTAGGATTATTATGAATTTAGTAATAGCAAATCGTATCTATAACTTGGTTGTTGCGGATCCCACTAAAATAGCAATATTAAATATGCTCACAGATGGGAAATGGCATACACGATTCGAGGTTGAATCAAAAGCAAAAGAATATAGGCCTACAATTGGTGTTGTAGGAATTTGTACAATAATCCGAACTTTACAAGAAGCAGATGCAGATTTATTAGAAGTATATGAAAATAATTCAGGGGTATTTTATCGAATAAATCCACAAAGAAATGATCTTGTTAAAAAAATCATAAATCACCTAAAACAAAAACCTGGGAAACAAATAACAACCTCTTCTCAACAATATATGAAATTTAAGGAGCGATTAAAAAGCTCTAGGAAAAAAACAAGTTCTTATGATGAGGATTTGAAACATTTCCTCTAAATTCATTTTTAATTTTTTAATGCTTCACGAATTAATTTTAATAGTGATGGATCTTTTTTCATTAGTTTTGCACCTAATTTTAATTGAGCCCATCTACCACGAACAGCTTCAGTCAAATCTTTTCCATCAAACACTTCAAGGATATTTTCCATTTGTTCATCAGTAATTACATCTAAAACTTTTCTCGCTCTAGCTCCCAAATTGAATGATTTACCATACGCATCTAACCATAATTTTTCATAATGATTCCTAAGAAAATTTTCAGTGAAATTCTCTTCCTCAAAAGCTTTTACTAGTGTGTCACTTATCATTTTTCCTGCTTCCATACCGTAGGCTATTCCACCTCCTGTTAATGGATTTACTTGTCTTGCAGCATCACCAACCAATAGAACCCTGTCCGTTGCAAGCTTTTCTAAAGAACCGCCTACTGGAATTGCACCAATACGTTCTTCAATTATTTTTGCATTCTTAAAACGTCTTTTTCCTTCTGGAGATATGAATATAAAATCATCTAAATATTCTTTTACACTTTTCTTTCCAAAACCCACTCCAACACCTATACCTACATTGGCACAATGTTCACCCTTTGGAAAAACCCAAATATATCCCCTTGGAGCAACCTCATTTCCGATATAGAGATCTAACATAGTTGGCTCATCTATATCAACATTAACCATTTCATAACCAACTGAAGTATCCAAATCTATTGCTTCAATAGGTTCAGCTAATCCAGCATCTCGAGCAACAACACTGTACAATCCATCAGCACCAATAACAATAGAAGTAGATTCAGTATATTCTTTCCCTTTGATTGTTGCTTTAACTTTAACTCCAGTTTCTTTCTCGATTTTAATATTAGTTACTCTAGTATTTAATTGGATATCTGCACCTTCAACAGCTGCTCCAACTAACATCTCCTTATCAAAAACCCTTCGATCAACAACATAACCTCCATCTTTTTCAAGACGATACTCAAGTTTTCTTAACGATGGGCTAAAAACTCTAAATCCCCTAACTTCAGTTCTTAAGGCATGTTTTGGCACACCAATTTTAAGTATATCATTTATTGTTTCTTTTCCAATGGCTTCTCCGCATTGAACAGGTATACCAACATTGCTTTTTGCTTCGAGGATTTTTACTTTATATCCTTCCTTTGCTAAGAATCTAGCAGTTGTTGATCCAGCTACACCGCCACCAACAACTATAACATCATAAGGAGCAGTTGTTTCTAAAGTCATTTTTAACCTTCCGAAATTCATTGTTTTTTATTTACATTTTAAGCTTTTCATTATTAGGTATTCAATAAATCACGTTTTAAAAAAAGAATCAATGTTTAAAGCTTTGTAATCTAATCTTTTAGCGAGTTCAGCAACATCATTTTTCTTAAGCATTATATCAGGATAACTAGAGAGAAGTTTTGGAATGCGTTCTTTTGCTCTTTGACCAATCGTTTTTCTTCCTTTATTTATCCATTCTTCATTAGT
>JAEOUJ010000446.1 GCA_016839405.1 Candidatus Gerdarchaeota archaeon
CATTTAATCATCAACCTTTTATCCAAATATCAATTATTTCTATGTAATTTTTAGTAGTAACTTAATTTTGAATATTGTGCCAATTTTTTCAAATGAATCAAAATCTACTTTTCCTTTCAAATGTTCCAACAGGTAAAAGATTTATATAAAAAAATGGATCACTAAGTGAATTATTAATACTTTTAATAGCTGGTATTTGAACTATTAATAAAGAAAGAATTATTTGTAGCATTATTGTGGTAATAAAGTATTTTTTGAAAGGCATGAATTCATCTATAATTAGAAATAAATATTATTATTAAAAAATCATGCTTTATTTTATTCTGTTAAAATTAAAGGAAAATTAAGAATTGATAATTGATTTACTAATTTTATTCATATATCATCCAGGTCTAATAATAAAATAGCAAAACAGCTTACAATTAGAACTAATTTTTGAAAAATTATAGAAAGCATTCTTGTTATTGAATTTCCTGTTATTTCAGAAACAAGAAAGAATATTGACAGTATAACTATCACTAAAAAAACCACTATGACTACTGTAGCATCTAAATAAAAATCAAAACTTTTTTTGATCGAAAATTTCTGACGTTTACGAACAAATCTGAGTAATTGAAGAGTGAAGTTTAATACACCAAATATAATTATAAATAGAACCGCACCAATTGTATGAAGAATCAATAAATTTCCTTTATCTTCAGGTATAGCAGTTAAGATTGCTCCAAATGCAATAATTAAGCAAAATGATCCTTTGAGATTTCTAAAAGTAAAATTACTTGAAAAATATAATATAGAGATAATAATTGTAATGAATGCACAAAAACCAAACCCTACACTCATTATAATTGATGAAATTAAATTATCATAATTATTCTCATATGAAAATTGTCCACCTAATTGACTGATATAATGTTCAACAAATCTATACTCTTCAGGATAAAAATAAAATGCAAGACCTAATGTTAAAACTAATATCGGAACAATTAGCCAAAAAAATACTCTAATTGTTTTTCTCAGTCTCAACAAAGCTAATAACTCCTAATATAAATTAGTAAACTATTTGTTAAACTTTATTTAAAAAAAGATAAAAAGTAAAATAAATTAGTAATTCAACAATTGATTACAAGCAAAAGGTGAAAAATTCTTGGATGATATAAAAGAGGCAATTAAAAAACTCGAAAATATGATTATCGATTTGATGATACAATCAAATATTCCTGGTTTTGGTGTTGGAATCATTTTAAATGGGCAACCAATTTATACTCGAGGATTTGGTCAAAGGAGTCTAGAAAAAAAATTACCTATGACCCCTGATACACTATTTGGTATAGGCAGTGTGTCAAAATCATTTACAGCTTTAGCAATTATGCAATTAGTTGAAAATGGAAAATTAAAACTTGAGGACACTATTGACAAACACTTTGATATCGAGATATCTGATAAAAAGAATCCCATCACTATAAAACACATGCTTTCTCATTCATCAGGAATACCTGATTTAGGAGCTGTTATTGGAAGCATAATTAGACTTGAAAAAAATAAACCACCAATTTTACCAATCGGTTCAACTAAAGACATTGTTAGTTATATGAATAAATTCAAAGAGCTTGTGAGATTTAAACCCGATGAAATTTTCTTCTATAATAATGATATGTATAGTTTATTGGGTGCTTTAGTTGAAAAGATAACTAAAATTTCTTTCCCTGAATATGTTATTAAAAATATTTTTGAACCAATTGGCATGACACGATCTACATTTTATGCAGAGCAGTTAAAAAATGACCCAAAAAATGATGTTATGACTGGATATATTTTTGATACAAATGAATTAGCATTAAAACCAATTCCTTTTCCACACGATCATTTAGCAGATGCTCCAGGGGGAATTTTAAGTTCTATTAATGAAATGTTACTATATGCAGCTATGATGATGAATGGTGGTAAAGCAGTAGAAAAAGCAATTATTTCTGAAAAAAATATTGAGACCCTTTGGAAACCAATTATCTATACTCCTTATGGACAAGGAAAAAACCCACAATATTGTTTAGGGTGGATGAGACAAGATGATTTCTTTGAAGAGACTTTAATTCATCATGGAGGTAATGTTGGAGTATCATCAGCATTTCTTGCATTAATTCCATCAAAGAAAATAGGAGTTATTGTTGGAGGTAATCTTGATAATGCAATTGGTCCACAAATATCTCGAGCAATTCTAGCAGGATTATTAGGTAAAGCACCAAAAGAAGCAGTACCAATTATAGGAACTTTAGAAAAAATCAAACCAATTTTAGGAACTTATGTAATGTTTGGTGGAGGAGTTAAAATCGAATTAACTTTGGATAATTTTGTTTTAATGGCAAAATATAATTCATATGGACGAGAAAGAACTGTTCCATTACAAGTAATCAACCTTGATGAGTTGACATTTGGCTTACCGGTAATTGAACCATCAATTTCTTCAATGACATTTAAAGTCTATATAGATAAAGAGAAAAATGAAATCTATGCAACTGTTGATCGAATGGTTTTATTCAAACAATAGTATTAATTTTTACTTTTTTCTTTTTTTATTTCCTCAAATAAATCTTTTTTATTAAATTCCAAATCTAGTTTTTTATAAACTTGTTTAATAGAATCTAGGTATAAAACACGATCAGGATTTATCGACAGCGCTTTCTTATAATACTTCATTGCTTCTTCTAATTCACCTTTTTTCTCATGTCCTTCCCCCAAACTATGTAAAGCACCATCAAATTGAGGATTAATTTGTAATGCTTTTTCCCAACATTCAAAAGCTTTGTCTAAATCATCCAAATCATAATATACATAGCCAAGATTATTCCATGTAAAATAATTATCTGGTTCTAAAGCTAATGATTTTTCACTACAACTAATAGCTTTATCAAATTCTTTCCTTTTCATGTGCAAATAAACCAATTCAGCCCAAGCAAATTTATGATCTTTATAGATTTCAGTAATTTTATAATAATAATCGATAGCATCTTCATATTTATTCAATGCTACATTCATCCTAGCCATGTCCAATAAAAATTCAATATTATTAGGATCTAAATCCAATGCTTTTTGATAATTATTTAAAGCTTCATCATAGTTTTTCAAATTATAATTAGCTGCTCCTAAATCCGCCCAAACTCCAGACATTTTTGGATCTAATTCCAAACCAATCAAATAATAATCAATTGCTTTATCAAATTGCCTAATATCAAAATAACAATTTCCTATTCTTACAATTGTTTCAATATCTTTTGGATTATTTGCATAGACTTTCTCAAAATACTCAATGGCTTTTTTGAACTCATTTATATTTGAGTAACATAATCCTATGTTGAAAATAGTATCCATATTATCAGGTTGTTTACTTCCAACTTTTTCAAATTCCTTTATTGCTTCCTTAAATTTACCTTCTTGTAAAAGAAGCAGTCCAATCCTAAAAATGACAGAAATTTCTTCTGGATTATATTTTAATATCTGCTCAAGGTATTCTATTGCTTTATCATTCTGTTTTAAATTAGCATAAGCTGCACTTAAATATGACATTGATTGAAGAAAATCTGGATTTAATTTCAAAGCAGTTTCAAAGAAACTAATAGCTTCCTCAAATTCATTCAAATAACCTAAAGCAATTCCTGTATTATGTATAGCTATATAATAATCAGGTTTGAGTTTTATAGCCTCTTTATAACATTTAATAGCTTCTTTATACTCCCTTTGAGCTAAGTAAATATTACCTAAATTATTCCATGTTGGAAAATCATTCTTATCAATTGCTAAAATCTCTTCATAGAATTTTTTTGCTTGTTTCCAATCTTTTTTCAATTGATATAATTGCGCTTTTCTAAATAGTAATTCTAAATCATTTATCAAGTATTTTAAACTCTCATTTAGCAATTCAATTGCCTTATCATAATTACCAGCTTCTCTTAAGCAAGTTTCAAAATTAAGAATTGCTGGATAATAATCAGGTTTTAGCTTTAGTGATTTTTTAAAATATTTAGTGGCCTTTTCATAATTATTTTGCCTTAAATAAACTAATCCTAAACCGTTCAAAGAAATAAAGTCATTCGGTTCAATAATAAGTGCTCTTTCATAATTTCTAATTGCTTTTTCATATTCCATTTTATCTAATTGACAAAGAGCTAAATTGGATATACTCTTGAAATCGTCAGGTGTAATTTTTATCGCTTTTTCAAAAGCATCTATTGCTTTATCTATATCCCTAAGATCTCGAGCGCAATTTCCAAGATAAAACCAAATAACACTAAAATTTGGATTTATTGAAACAGCTTTTTCTAAATTACTCAAAGCTAATTTAAATTCTTTAATAGACATATAAAGTAAAGCTAGATTTACATATGCATCAATAAAATTTGCATCAGATTCAATTGCTTTTTTATAGAATTCAATAGCTTTATCTTTATTAGCTAAATAGCTATAGACAATTCCAATTTTTGTTAAAGCTGCTGGATCTTTTGAATTAAGAGCTAAAGCTCTTTCATAGTAATTCAATGCTTTTGAAAAATCATTATGTTTTAGGTAGGTATTTCCTTGACCAATAAGGTTATCAAAAGCATCATTTGGATCTAATTTAACGTCTTGTTGAAAATCCTCAGCAATTATTTCTTTTTTAGATGATGAAGCATATTTATCATAGGATTCCACTAAATTACTTTTTTCATCTTTTCTTTGATCTAGATTTCCTTCATCCAAGTTAATCACATAATTACTTTTTTTTAAATTATAAGCAATTATTATTTCGTTATGGTATTTCTCTCTTTTGTTTAGAGTAAAGGAAGTAAAAAATATAGAAACCTTGAATAAGATAATTGATGAATTTTGAATTATTTTGGTGGTAGAAATATGTACGAAATTAATCAAGATGTCATTGATTGGCTTTTAGAGGATACAAATCCACCTGTAAAATATTTAACATTAACAAAACTACTAGATCAATCAGAAAATGATGAAATTAAAGAAATCAAAAACAAGATTAATACTTACAAACCAATAACAGAAATACTGCAAAATCAAATTGAAAATACCTTTTGGTTTGACAAACATAAGAAGCACAATTATAAAAAATATCTTGGAACTTATTGGCAATTGATCTTTCTTAGTGAAATGCATGCTCAAAGAAATAAACAAATTGAAAACGCAATTGAACACATATTTTCAACAGGGCAACCCAAAGATGGTGGTTTCTCATATGATGGAACTAATTCTTACATTATAATTTGTCTTACAGCAAATATACTAAGAGCATTAATCCATTTTGGGTATTTAGATGACGAAAGAACAACAAAAGCTCTTGAATATGTACTAACCAATTTTGTAGATACAAATGGGAAAATTCGTTGTCAACCTATTGGATTAATTGATAATTGTTATATGACAATACCTAAAATTCTTCATGCTTTTAGCTCGATACCAAAAAATAAGCGTACTTCTCGCATAAACAAAGGAATTGATCTATGTGTTAATAGATTATTAGATAACCAAATCTATAAGTATCTCCCTGAGAGAAATAACGAATTTGTAAAAATTGCAAACGAATTGAAATATAAAGGACAACAAAGGATAAATGAGAGAAAGAAATTCTTAGAAAAATATCCTAAAATGAAAAAAATTGCTAAACAAGGATGGACAAAATTTAGTTTTCCACTTAGTTATAATTCTGATGCCCTAGATGCTATGAATGCATTAGCATCAGCTGAAATAGATTATTCTCCAAAAATGGTAGATGCTCTAGAATTAATTAAAAGTAAAGCAATAAGTGGTAAATGGTTAAATGAAAATAAATTCAAATCTCCAATGCATACACAAATAGAAGACTATCAACAAGAAAGTAAGTGGCTAACATTACATGCATTAGAAATTTTGAAATATTATAAGAATATTAAGATAGCAAAATAATTACTCTTAATTTTTTTTAAGTAGAAACTAAACAGAGTGCGAAAAAAAGAGATATTCAAGATGTCTAAAATGAAAAAATTCTTTCAAAAAATGCATAAAAGAATGTTTAGTTCATCTAATCATATCAAAAATAATCCTAATGTAATCGAAGCTAAAGAATCAGCACCAGATATGGGTTTCAGTCAAAAGATAAGAGAAATAGAAAATCCAAGAGAAATACTTGGTAGTAGAAGGAAGATGTTTTCACCAAAGATTATGTTATCAATGATAAAAGAAACTGGTAAAGCAAAAAATACATTGAAGAAAAATCCCATTGAACCGAAAAAAAATGCACCAAAAGAATTATTTCATGAATTAGAAAACTATGCAGCATCACTAGAGCTAAAAATTGGTTATTCAAAATTAAGACAGGAACTAATCTTCAAAGATCAGGTTGTTCTATATGACAATGCAATTGTTTTGTCAATGGAAATGGATAAAGAAAAAATTGATATGGCTCCAAGCTTAGAAACTGGAAGAATGGTAATAGAAACATACAATGAATTAGGGATTAAAACCAATAAAATTGCTGAATTTTTAAGGAGAAAAGGATTTTCAGCTCAAGCTTCCCATCCTTTAGGAGGTGCTTTTAGTTATCCACCTTTAGCTTTGTTGGCGGGAATGGGTTGGATTGGTAGACACGGGTTATTAATTTCTCCTGATTTTGGTCCCCGTCATCGATTAGCAGCAGTTTTAACAAATATTACTAATTTGCCTTATTTAGAAAAAAATCCTCATGAGTGGATACAAGAGTATTGTTCAACTTGTGGACGATGCATCAGAACTTGTTCTGCAGAAGCTATTTATGAAAAACCCGTTACACAAGAAGATGGAAGAAAAACACATATTGATATAGATAAATGCTTTCCAGAATTTTCTGCTCAGTATGGTTGTTCAGTGTGCATAAAGGAATGCATGTTTAATAGAGTTGGATATGAGAAATTAAGAGAACAACATAATAAAAAATAGATTTGTTCTCATTTTTTCTTTAAAATCATTTCATCTACAATCTATACTTCTAAAACAATCAAATGATAATTATTCGTATAATTTCACCCAAATTATTTTAAGTTATAGCGATAAAAAACAATGGTTAAACAAAACTGAGATAGTTGGACTCATCATGGCGATTGATATTGGTATAAGAGAACCAGTTACTAAAGAAGCTCCAAAAAGATACGCTTCTTTAGATTTTGCGCGAGGAATAGCAATAATGTTGATGCTTTTTGTACATGTCATACACGCCTGTTTAGATATTGAATATCTTATGTCAGATGCTGTATTAGGTACTCAACCTCTTGCTGCCTTAATGGTTCCAGTATTCATTCCATTCATAGGTGGATTAGCAGGATTCTTCCTTCTAATATCTGCAACAAGTAATATGATAAGTATGTATCGAGACCTGGAAAATGGAAAAACAATAAGAAGTGTGGTATTTAAACAAATTTTTGGTGGATTTTTACTTCTAGTCTTTGCAATGCTTTGTGAAGGATTGATTGGATACTGGGGATTAGTTGGTGATTTCTTTCTGAATTTGAATAATCCTGCTAATACAAATTGGGGGCTTATGATGTGGCGTTGGAATCATTTTGAAACAATCCATGCTATAGCTTGGTGTTTAATCATTAATGGTTGTTTGCAAGGTTTACTTTCTTTAAATGAAAGATGGAAAAACAAACGAAACCTAATTGTAACCTATGGTTTCATGGCAATTATTATTGTAGCATTTACTGATACCGTATGGACAGGTGTAGGCAATATCTTACCAGGTTATCCATTTGCTGATTTCCCCAGTGGAAATGGTTTAATGTATCCTTGGATAGGTACCGAAAGCTTTTGGGAAATTCTGAGGACACCATTTTTAGCTGTTTTAGCTTCAACTATAGAACCTTTATTTCCATATTTAGCTGTTTCATTTATCGGAAGCATAATTGGTATAGTTCTTTCTAAACCTAAAGATGAAATTGATAAAAGCTTTCCAAAAAAGATGTTAAGAATTGGAGGATCTATGTATGGTATTGGAGTTGCTGGTATATTCGTAACTCTTTTCTTGATTTTAAAAAGAAATGGTTATGATATAGTTTATACGATTAATTTCTATTTAACAATAATCTATCATCGCTATTGGACACCTGATAATCCAATGTTTAATGGAGTACCTCAACTAGCTTGGTTAGCACAATTTCTTGCTGTAACTGGTATGAGTATTATGCTATTGATGCTTTTATTTAGATTAGTAGAATTTCGAGGAGTGAGTGAGAAATTTGCTAATAAAACAAAAATTGTAAGACGATTTGGCACAATAGCATTTACTAATTATAACAATCAATGGCTTTTCTTTATTATGTGGGAAATTGTTTCATTAATGGTAAGTAGGGATCATTATATTCCTCAACTTTGGGCTGCAACAGCTCTAATCATTATTTTAACCTTTGGAATCTTTATTTTGCTTAATTGGCTATGGGAGAAAATTGGATATATAGGCTCTCTGGAATGGTCAATAAGATCAATTACAAATAATGCTATACCTATTCGAAGAGAGAGAATAAATGATACTGCATATTTAAGAGCTCCAAATCCTGATTCTTTTGATGATTTAAAAACTGGTAGTGAGAATAAAAATCTAAATTTCAGAATATGGTTAAGAAAAATTAAACTTAGATTACAAGGTAAAGCAGTTGATAACAAATTAAAATGGTGGCAAAGAGGACAAATAGATGTTAAGAATTATTTTTACAAAGCAAAATGGATAGATATTGTTGATAAAAAAGATCCGTCAGTTAAATCAGAATATACAATAGAGCTTACCGATTCAAAAATTTCTCAAGTCATGGGAATTATTGGGTTATGTACAATTTTCTTATTTCCATGTAGTATATTTGGTTTGATTTTTGCAATTAAATCACGCAAAAATGAAGGAATAAATAAGCAAAACACTGTCGGATTAATTCTTTCAATTATTACAATTGTCTTATTTACTGGGCTAACTATAGCTTTGTTTGTAATAAAAGCAGGAGTATTAGGTCTGTAACCTAATACTTTTATTTTTTTTAATAAATATAAAAATCTAGATTGTTGGAAATACTTCAATTGGTTTTTGAATAATTTCTTTATAATTTATCCATTTTACTTTATTCATAATTAACTCAACATCTAATCGTTTTGATGGTTTTCCTGTTATTAATCCTACAAGTCGTACAATACACCATTCAAAACTCAAGAAGAAATTCACTCTAGAC
>JAEOUJ010000447.1 GCA_016839405.1 Candidatus Gerdarchaeota archaeon
CTTATTAAATAGTCCATTGGATGTTTTTTTGATTCTACCAATTCATTTTGAATTGTTTCTTTTGTTACAGTCATTTCTTCTTACTAACCTCCTCGATTTTTGCAAGAATTTCCATAGGGGTGTGGACCATTCCACCTAATTTCGAGGATAATACAACTGGAACTCTACTCCTTGTTGCTTCTCTCACTTCCTTGATTATCTGCCCATTATTTATTTCCGCCACAACTATTGCTTTCACTTTATTAGAAACTTCTGCAATTAATTCTGTTGGAAATGGCCAGATTGTGATTAACCGTAATAAACCTGCTTTTATTCCTTTCTTTCTCGCTAAGTTTACTGCTCCTTTAGCTGATCTTGAAGTTATTCCATAAGAAACAACCATTACATCTGCATCATCCATCCAGTAGCTTTCTGTTTTTCTTATCTTTGCTTCATTTAGTAGTATCTTATCACAGAGTCTTTTGACTAGTGGTTCTTGAGCCTCAGCATTTATTACAGGATATCCTTTTTCATCGTGTGTTAATCCTGTTACAAAAACATTATATCCTTCACCAGCATGTGCCATTGGCGGTATCATATCAGCATCTGGTTTGTAGGTTAAATAATCCTTCTTTGAACCTTTCGGTTTCTTTCGATCTATTATCTTTATCTTGTTTTTTGGTGGAATAACCAATTTTTCAAACATATGGCAAATCGATTCATCAGTTAACATTATTACAGGACACCGATATTCCTCTGCTAAATTGAATGCTTCAATTGATAAATCGAATGCTTCTTGTATTGAATTTGGTGATATAGCTATGATTTCATAATCACCATGAGAACCCCATCTTGCTTGCATTACATCTTGTTGCCCTACTAAAGTTGGCAAACCAGTAGATGGCCCACCTCTTTGTACATTTATTAATACACAAGGAGTTTCTGTCATAGCGCCAAGCCCAATATTTTCCATCATTAAGGAAATTCCGGGTCCTGAAGTTGCTGTCATTGATTTCTTTCCACCCCAAGCAGCACCTAGCAAAGCTGCAATTGAAGCAATCTCATCTTCCATTTGAATGAAAACTCCACCTACTTCTGGAAGACGACGAGCCATTCGCTCTGCAATCTCGCTTGAAGGAGTAATCGGATAACCACCAAAGAATCGGCAACCCGCTGCAATGCATCCTTCAGCAATTGCTTCATTTCCGCTTATGTAGTGCTCCCCGGTTAAGACATCTTTTGTTGGTGCTTTTTTACTCATTTAAATTCGCCTATCACATTTTTTAACAGCATTTATTTACTCTTTGCACCAGAGTCCGATACCTTTTCAAGGTAAATAGAAAATTCGGGGCAAATTAATTCACAAAATCCACATTTTGCACAATCATCCATTGTAACTTTATCTTTCAACTTCGGAGGGTGATAACCCTTTGCATTAATTTCCGAGGAGCTTTCAAGAATCTCTGCTGGACAATATCTTATGCAAAATAAGCAGCCTTTACACCTATCTGTAATTATCTTTAGCTGCCATTTCTCCTGTTCCTTATATTCTGGGGGTATAAACGATATTGCTTTTTTTGTTGACATTGTGCAAAACACAACGGTCTAGGTTTGTGACAACTGTAAAATCACTATCACTTAAAAAATTATTCTATACAGTTGAAAGTGATTATAGTAATCAAGTTCTAAATATTCTTTTTAAAAGCTATAATTTAAAATAAATAAATGAAAATGCTTTCTCAAACCTGGGTGCCTAAATCATTTTCGATTAATTATCAACTTATGTAACATATGTAATCAATGTAAACAATGTAAGCAATGTAAACAATGTAACCAATGTAAGTTATGTAATGAAAAAAATAACCTATGTAACATATGTAAAGTATGTAAGCAATGTAAAGAATGTAAATAATGTATTTTTAAGACAAATCAAGAGGATAAAGTTCTCGCACTATCTTTCTTAAATCAGCTGGCTGATGATAATAAGGACTAATTATTTTCAAGATATTTCTACCAATACTTATTGCTCTTTGAATTGAATCATTTTTTTGAACAACAACTGCAATTGATAGTTTTTGTTCTTTTATTATGACGATTTTGTAATTTGATATTTCAATTAAATCTTCGCCTGTATTGTGCTTATTCATTGTTCGAGAGAAAATTTGCACTTTACGTTTAAGCTCTCGTATTGTACTTAAAAGAGTGATTTTTGGATTAGGAGTTATTATTACATCTAAAAACTCATTTGTGTCTTGATTGTGAACTATACATGCTGCAATTCTTACATAATCAACCAATTTATCTTTGCGTTTGAAGACAACTCGACTGAACCACTCTTCGATAGCATATAATCCTTCACCAGTTTTTGAAGAATACTTGAATAAATCACATTTACATTTATTTTGATCTATTTCAATCAAATTAAGACTATTAATTAATTCACCAACAGATGCCGATTGAGATAGATCAGCTTTTGAACCTAAAACTAATAAACGAGTTGGATTTGTTCTATCTACAAATTCTTCGATTAATTGCTTATTTAAGTGAAATTTTTCGTAATCAGTAGAATCAACAACATAAAATAACACATCTGCTCCTAAAATTGACCTCTTCCACATTATATCATCATCTGGAATGCTCTCATTTAAATCCCATGTAAGAAGAGTTAAATTACCATATAAATGCAATTCAAAATCTGAAGTATTACCGATAGTTGCATGAATAAGTTCATCTTTTTGTAATATGCGCTTAACAAAGGATGTTTTTCCAGAATTAACTAATCCAACAACTGCAATAGTTATTTTTTGATCATGTTTTGATATTAGAGTTTTAATTGCAGACATATTGTTAATTCCAAATAGCTATTTTGTATCTAACCGCATTCTTTTATTAAAAAGGTTGATTTTAGGGAAAAAATAAATAGTTTTTACAAAGATCAATTTTTCAAAATAAAATTATAAAGAAAAGAAAGTGGAAATGATTCCGATTATTTATATCGAGTAATAATTTCCTTATTGTGTTTCTTCACTCATAAATTTCTTTAAGCGAGCTAATTCTCGCAACATTTCCATACGTAATCCACTAATTGTATTTGAATCACTATCACCAGTTGCAGGTGCTGTTGGAGCAGTTGTGGGAACTGATGTTGGGACAGGTGGTGGAGCTAAATCAGAAGTTGTTGGTGGTGATACTGAGGGACCAGTCGGTTCTTTTGGTGGTAATGGAGGTGTTGAGATTGTCGGAGGTGCTACACTTGGTGGTACAACAGTTGTTGGTTTTGAAGTTGGAGGACCTATTGTTGGTATTTTTGGTGGAGTTGGTATTGGAGAAGATGGTTTAGTTGGTGGAACACCAGCAGTTGGTGGACCAGCTTGAGGAACAGAGGGAATAGATGGAATTCCTCCAGTAGGCGGACCAGTTGGCGGACCTGATGGGGGTTTTGATCCTGGAACTGGGGGGGCTGTTGGAGGGATACCTGGGGTTCCAGATGTTGGTGGTGGTGGAGGTGTACCTGCCTGACCACGTAATCGATCTCTAGTTTGTTCCAAACTTTCAGCTAGAGATTGATATTCTTGAACACTTGATCTTCTTTTCAAATCATCATCAATTTTAGCAATGCGAGCTTTATATCTACCTGATAGTGAATCAGCAACGCGAGAACTAATTCGTCTACTCCTTTGAGCATCTTTAACAGCTGTTAATGCGGTACTAGCAGCAACACGTTCAATTGAAAGTATTGCCATAACTTCTTTAGGATCAGCATTTGCTGTTGCATCAGGTGCTGTTGAATCTGAAGATGCTAGTGCTGCTAATGCTGATACATCAGTTTCAGTTTTTCTCCTAGAAGTGACTATCCATACAATTACTAAGATTAAGACAATAATAAGCCATAGAAAGGATCCCCATAAAACACCATTTAATACTGGGTCTCCTGGAACTATTTCGGGTAAGAAATCTAATACTGCCAATTATTTTTAGCCCCTTATACATTAATACTTTTTTTCGAATCAAATTCTCCGTTTAATCATAACAGATTTGAAAGCTTCATCTTTTATTAAGATGTAACCATTTTCTTTTTATAAGACCTTTGTTTGTTACTTGCCTAAGGTCAATTTCCTATCGAAAATAGCTACTTTATAGTTATTAATTATTGTGTTATTGACAAATAAATCATTGTCTAATTATATTTGGTAAAAGTACCTTTTTAATCTTAGGTTGTTTTCATTTTAATTAAAAATAGTCAGCTATTATGAGAAATAATTTTTAACCAAGTTTTGAGTTATTTGGTGGGAATCTTTCATCATTTTTATTCATTTTATCCTTAATACATGTAAAAAGATCTATATTCAGAATTCTAGCTAAGCTAATTGAATAAATTAAGATATCAGCCAACTCATCTTCTACTTTTAATAGTAGATTAGTATCATCTAGGATATTTTTTACTGGAGGATTTTTCCATTGAAATAGTTCCATTAATTCAGCAGCTTCTATAGCAATTGACATAGCAATATTTTTTGGTGTGTGATATTTTAACCAATTTCGTTCCTCTAAGAAATGATACAATTCCTCTTTAAGGGTTTCAAATTGATCTTTTGAATCTTTCATTCTCTTTCACTTAATGTATAGAACTTTTATTAGCTTGAAAAATTTTTAGTATAAGCAAAACAAATGAAATGATAGAATTAAAGATGAGCTGGTGATTCAATGGTTTCAAATGAAACAAACAAATTAGCAAAGAAATTTGGTTATCTACCAGAAACCATTGAACGCTTTATAGAATTATTTGGTGTAAATGAAACAATAGAATTACTAAAAGCTTATGATCAAGAACCTGAAAAAACTATTAGAGTAAACACATTAAAAATAACATCAAAAGAATTGATAGAACGTTTAGAAAAAAAGGATTTTATTTTAAAGAAAATATCTTTTTGTGATTATGGATTTATAGTTAAAGAAGGAAATTATTCTTTAGGAGCTACAACTGAGTATCTATCGGGTTATTATTTCTTACAATCAAGTGCTTCTTTATTGTCTACAATTTGTCTTGAACCTAATAAAAATGAACTAATTATTGATTTAGCTGCAGCTCCTGGTGGTAAAACGACTCATATAGCTCAGTTGATGGAAAATAAAGGAACATTAATTTCAATAGATATTTCTCGAGAAAGAATTCGGTCATTAAGATCAAATTTAGCTAGATGTGGAGTTATGAATACATTAATGATTAGAATGGATGGTCGGAAATTAACTTCGTATGGAATAAAAGCTGATAAAATTCTACTTGATGCTCCTTGTTCTGGGGAAGGTTTGATGGCCATAGATAAAACAAGAAGGATGCATCGTTCAGTTAAAGATATTTTAAGAATGAATCAACTACAGAAAGAACTACTTGCAACTGCAATTAATTCATTAAAGATTAATGGTGTAATAGTTTATTCCACTTGTTCAACAGCTCCTGAAGAAAATGAGGAGGTAATATCTTGGGCATTGGATGAATTTCCAATTAAATTAGTTAATCCTGGTTTTGATGAATTTCAAAAAGGATTTCAATCAGCATTTGGTAGAGAATATAATCCTGAATTAAAAAATGCAAGAAGACTTTACCCACATTTAAATGGTTCGGAAGGATTTTTCTTTTGTAAATTACAACTTGAGGAGGAAATATAACAATGAGCATTAAATTCAGGAATTTAACCGCTAAAGAAGAACTAATTTTAAAGGAAAATTTATGTTATTGGTTAAATGAGGAAAAAGCTAATGATTTCATAAAAAAGAATTTCTTTCTAATTGCTGAGGGGAAATGGAAAGAGATTTTTATTATTACAAAAAAAATACAAGAATTTTTACATAAAAATGATTTTATTACACCATATTCTGTAGGTTTAGGTTTTGGTGAATTTAAAGATCAAATGATTTATCTAACATTAAGTGGGGCATCTTTTATTGCTAAAATCACAAATAAAAAAGCAATTATTTCTGCGGATGGTGAGCAACCTTTTCTTTATCAAAAACATATTTTAGCTAAATCAGTTATTAGTTGTTCCCGAAATTGCAACATAAATGAAAAAATCATAGTAATAAATCAATTTGAAGATTTTTTAGGCATAGGTCAACTTAAGATTGAAGTTAATGAAATAAAAAATGAGAAATTAGCAGATCAAATAGCAATTTATAATCTCATGGATCTTGGTTGGTATTTAAGAAAAGGTAGATAAGAATATTTTATAATCAATCATCAAAAACAAAAGAATCAATGAAAACAATTTCTTTTCTGTCTGGAAGATTGCTATGAATATCAGAAGCAATTCGTATTTTCCTAAATTGAATGTAAGGATCTTTTGAAATGATTTCTTGCGGTATAACAATTGTTACTTTTTCTTTCTCATCTTTAATAGTGAACTCTTTGAGATCAACACCAGGCAAACGATAATCTATTAAAGCTTCTATTTTCTTTTTTACTCCACTGATTTTTTCAAGAATTTTAACATCATACTCAATAGTCTGACCAACTAAAGGATGATTGAAATCAACTCGAACACGACCACCAGCAGCAGAAATTATTATTCCAGTTTGATTGCCCCATTGTATTTGTTTACCAATTTCAGGAATAATATTCTTAGCAACTAATTCCTTTCGTCCAAGCATTTTGATTTTCGTGGAATCTCTATGACCAAAAGTCTCTTCAGGAGGAATGGCTACTTTAAACTTATCACCAATTTCTTTACCAACTATTGCATTATTTAAACGTTTTAGAAACATTTCTTCATTTCCAACAATCATTAAGCGAGAACCATAATTATTCTTCTCATCAAAAATGTTGGCTTTTATAGCAACCTTTTCATCAGTAGTTTCAATTATTCTATTGGTGTCTTTTACACTTAATGTAAAGGAAATTCGTATGAAATCTCCTTGCTTGATTTTTGCCATTTTATCTAATCCTACTTGAAGTTCGTTTGTTAGTGTACAATAATTCTTTTGAGGAACTCATATTCAAAAGATTTTTGTTGATTCAACCAAATAGAATGAAAAAAAAAAGGATTATTTGATTTATATCATAACTTTGATAATTTTATGTTTTTAAATTGTAAATAATTACGAGGATTTCCCTCTAATTTTGTTGCACTAAATTCATACATTAATCTATCAAAAATCGCTTCACTAACTGGCCCTAAACCAATTGCTGTTCTTGTTCCTGGTTCTAATTGAGTTTTACCAGCATCTTGTATAAGTGATGAATTTATTTTTTGTTTCTGGGATTTTCTATAAATTCCCAGCAAATTCTCTTCCCCTTTAACTGTCCAAATTTCTATAGGTTTTTCTTCAAAATCCCATCTTATTCCTTTTTGTGGTATTAAACTAACGATTGCATGAGATGTTTGTGCAGAAAATTTTCCTTTGCCCATTTTAATGTCATTTCGTAGAACAACACCAATTATTTTTTTACTCATTTTATCAAGTTTATCAAATTTCACAGCAAGAACTTTATTACTTTGCCAAAAAGATTCAATGCTTTTTTTCTGCCACCAGCCTTTTAATTCTGGTTTTAAAATTAGCTCAGGTTTATAAAATGGAACTTGTCCTGTAGTGAGAATGTAACCATCACTATTTTCACCTCTTATTTGCATGAGGTTTTCTCCTTGGAAATTTCTATTAAGTTTTGTTAAAACACGTCTAATGGCGATGTCATGAAGATGAATAGCATCTGTTTCCTGGATTGAATAATCTAAACCAGAATCAACATTGGATGGATCTGTATCAAAAATTTCTTTTGCGGATAAAATTAACCATTCTAATATTTCGGGATTTTTTTGAAAAAATGACAAATAACTATTTTCAAAATGAATTAATGCTTCGTCTCTTGTTAATAGTTGATCATTAACTAAATGAGCTATTTTCCAATTATTTTCACCAAATTTCTCAAGCAATTCATTTCTTCGCAATTTCTTTTTTTTCCCAGCATAACCCGGTCTTCCTAGAATTGCCCATTCATCTAATATCTTGTAAATATTGCTCATTTTAATCACATCAACAATTATAATAATTGAAACTGTTTAATTAGACACATTTTATATAATTATTTCTTAAATTGTTTATGTAATTTTAGAACAAAAAGTATATGAAAGAATCTTTTGACATTAATTATAAAATAAGAAAGGTGTTATTGTGAAATTACAGATTAAAGGAAATTCTTTCATTGATGAAAAAGGAAGACAAGTAATTCTTCGGGGAGTAAATTTAGGTGGAAGTACAAAAGTTCCAGTAACACCAAACGGAGCAACTCATATCAAAACTGATTTTAGAGATCATCGTGAAGTTTCTTTTATAGGACATCCTTTTCCTTTGGATGAAGCAGATGAACATTTTGCTAGATTGAAACATTGGGGATTTAATTGTTTACGGTTGTTAACAACATGGGAAGCTATTGAACACAAAAATCCAGGAGAATATGATTGGGATTATTTGAAATACCTAAGGAAAATAATAGAAAAAGCCAATGACTATGAGTTGTATTGTTTTATTGACCCTCATCAAGATGTTTGGAGTAGGATGACTGGAGGGGATGGAGCACCTGGTTGGACTTTTGAAAAGGTTGGTCTAGACTTTACTAAATTCAATGAAACAAATGCAGCTTTACTTATGCAAGAAAAATATCCTGATGATTACCCAAAAATGATTTGGTCAGTGAATTACTATAGATTTGCTACTGCAACAATGTTCACACTTTTTTTTGGTGGAAATGAATTTGCTCCAGGATTTACTATTGGGAAAAAAGCTATCCAAGATTATCTTCAAGATCAATTTATTAACTCTATGAAAGAAGTAGCAAAAATTAGCAAAGATATGCCAAATGTAATAGGATATGATATTTGGAATGAACCAAATAAAGGATTTATAGGAAATACAAATTTAGCTGAATCAAATCCTATTGTTTGGGGATTAAGATTTTCTGGTTTTGAAGCAATAGCAACAGCATCTGGTTATCCAATGGAAATACCAATCTATCATCTAAGTGGAGTGAGAATGAAGAAATTAGGAACAAAATTAGTTAATCCAAAAGGAATATCTTGTTGGTTACCAAATGCTCAAAATATTTGGCAAGAAGTAGGAATTATTAAAGAGAGCTCTGAAGGCAAACCTATTCTTAAAAAACCTCAATATTTCTCGAAAGGGAGAAAGACTAATTTCTTTTGGAATTATTTGAAACCTTTTATTAATAAATATGCAAAAGAAATGCGCTCAATTGATAATGATGCGTTTATTTTCATTGAAACAGATCCATTTGAAATCCTTTCTAGCACAAAAACATCAATTCAAAATAGCAAAGAACAATGGACTAAATATGATGCAAATAATATAGTAAATGCCAGTCATTGGTATGATGGAATAACATTATATCTTAGAAAATTCATTAGACATTTTACAGTTGACACGCAAACACAAAAACCTTATTTCTTCTATAAAAATGTTAAAAAACTTTTCATTAAACAGCTTGCGAATATCAAGAAATTTTCAAAATTACTTAATGATTGTCCCACATTAATAGGTGAATTTGGCATTCCCTTTAATATGTATAATAATTAAGCATATAGAGATGGGAATTGGAAAAAGCAAATTGAAGCACTAACGCTTCACCTTGATTGTATGGATGCTAATTTATTGCATTATACAATTTGGAATTACACTGCAAATAATTGTAATGAATGGGGAGATTTATGGAATTTAGAGGATTTATCGATTTTTAGTAGAGATCAGCAATCAAATCCTAAAGACATAAATAGCGGTGGAAGAGCAA
>JAEOUJ010000075.1 GCA_016839405.1 Candidatus Gerdarchaeota archaeon
CCGAATCCGGCACACAATTTCATCATTTAACAAGATGGTTCAATGCTATTCTATGCAAGCTTTGGAGTGTGCCATCAATGAACATCCAATCCTATTTTAGTGGCAGGTTTTTTTGATGCATTGTTATCTTTCGCTAATGAATTTGATTAAGGAGCACTTGAACAATTAACATTCCAAAATGCTAAAATTAATTTTCTTAAAGATAAAGGGATGCTTTACATAACAATTTTCGATAAAAAAGATAAGCAATCAACAATAAGAAGGAATTTTAAAAAAATAATTAAAATATTTAATGAAAATTACAAATCAATTCTTGAAAATTTTTCAGGAGAAATTACTTCATTTAGTAATTTTCGAACCGATTTATTAGGGCTCGAAATTTCATATATAAATTGCAATGAAAATTCAAATTGTAATGAATGTAATAAAAAGAATGAAGTAAATCCAATTATAAATGAAATAATTGGTAATAAAAAATAATGAAGGTTGAATTATACATTAGGTATTGTTTGTAGATTATTTTCTTTCAGTTTTAATTCAATAAATGATTTGAAATTCTCATTTATTTGGATTAGAGTTTGCAAATAGAAAGCCCAATATCTATCTTGAGAATAATATTTTTCAACCGATTTTCTATAATCCTTAACTCGTTTTCTTAATTCATCCAATGTTAAAGAGCTTAATTTATCCAAAGCTTCTAAAGTATCCTTTACACAATTATCATGTATAAAAATTTCAGATTTTTCTGTTAGTTTTGAGTTTGTGCATTGGGCAATTTTATTTTCCTCTTCATAACAAGGATTAGTTACTACATAACTAAATTCCTTTTGCCATTGATCATCAAAACCACAATTATCGGATACAATGGGTAAAACTGCACCTTCATCTTGCATTAAAACAACTTCTCGACTAACTAAACCCATTGGTTCTCTTCTTGATAGGAATAATGAATAGATTCTAGAATTTGGATTATTTTCTGTTATTTGAACTATTCCTAAAACGAGTTTAGAATTATGTTCCCAAGCTAATGTAACATTTGAGATATTTTCAATTAAATTCTTATGCCAATCCAATTCCTCTTCTGAACCACTGCAAATTAGCATGTAATGTCTTTTAAAATCATTTTTAGCACAAGCAATTACTGCATCTGTACCTTTAACATATTTCTGTGCTCTACCAAAATAAAGCACTAACTCTTTTTTACCATCTAAAATTTCTTTAAGTGGCAAATTAGTGCCGTAAAATGGACCTTTATTAATGGTTTTATTTCTTTCTTCAATTAAATCAATTACTTCAGAGAGAGAAACCTTTATTGAAAACCAACCTTTCTCTGGAAGTGCATTATAAAGTGGAATAGTATGATTTTTGTTATCAATTAGTTTAATATCTTCCAAATGATTTGCCATATGTGGACTAATGGCAATCATTTTTGCATGATGATGAATTTCTTGTTCTAAAATCCTTCTTTGTGGTCTATTATCTTTGTGTTCATCAAATGAAGAATGTGTAATATAATAACTTTTAATTGGAATATTTCCATAGGAGCAATTTTCTTGTGAAGCTATCATATTAAGTACTACAGGGATACTTGCAAATCCATGAGCCATTATTATAATACCATCAAATTTATTTTTGGATTGTAATTCTATAAGTGCCTTATTTGCTTCAAAACCATATTTTTCCCAATTCCAAGGTTCTTTATATGGCTCATCAGCACCATTAGAAACAAGTATCATTTCACCACCATTTGTTTCTGCCATCTTATCTTTTAAAGTTTCAACTGTAGGTAAAGATATTAGCTCTTTTGGAAGAGGGGAAATAACATATGGTATTAATTCAATTTTTTCTTTTACTGTTTCAGCTGCTTTAATTATTTGTTCAACATATGGGAAGAGCATTGCATGCTCTCCTCCTATCTTAACAGCTCCTTCTTGAATTAATGTAACAATAGCAATTTTTTGTTTGCCTGAATTTTCAGTCATTAATTTTTATTCTCCAATATAAATTGACTGATTTGAAACAAACTAGTTTTTATCTCTTATCATAACTACTTAAAGCTTGATTAAAATTGATTGAGAATAAATTAAAAAACAGAAAGAAGAAGAATTATATTCCTCCTCTTGGTAATTCTTTTTGAACAAGTAAATGATCTTTAGGTTTATTTTGTCTCATAAGAGCTTTCTTTAATAAACCAGTTTTTACATATTGATGTTTATCACAATAGAATTTTTCTTCAGCTTCACAATCTCTTTCAAAATGTGTCCAAAGAGTGAGTATTCCATTTCGAATCGCATAATGTTCTAATGCTGTTAGAAGTTCAGTTCCAATACCTAATTTACGCCATTCAGCAAGTACAACAATCCAGATTTTACCAATGTGTTTTTGTACAGGAATCCCAAAAATACTAGTTTCTAAAGTTGCTTCAGCAATAATTTCCTTCTGATGCTCTGCAACTAAACTTAAACCACCAGCAAGTTCTCTTGCTTCTAAATTCCTTAAAACATAGCGAACTTCTAGAGTTGTATTAGGTGGTGAATCAAAATAATTACTATCATACAATTCACCATGGAATTTTGTAATTCCATTTAAATCAGTCCAATCTAATAAACGAATTTTAATTTCCTTATCTGTTGGTGTTTTATACCTTCTTTCTCTGAAACTCAAATTTATTGTCCTCCAAATTAAATAAGATATAGTTTTTTCTATTTAATGTATTTTCTATCATTAGCATGAGATTTTAACTATTTATAATTATTTTTGTTAAAAATAAAGCAGGTTATATTATCCCTAAAATATTGCCAAATGCATATGTCAATGCTTCAAATGCTTTTTTCTGCTTGCCATTATAATAAACTATGCCTAAATGACTAACTATTCCCTGATCAATGGAATAACCTAGATTATCTATTAAACTAATTATGCATAAACCATCCATATTATAATCATCAGTCGAAGATGTTAAGCTCGCAATATTAGCTAAATATTTAGCTTGAGCATCTTCACCGAAATTAAATGATTCCATACCTGTTTCTGTCAACCAAAACTCTACAGTACTATTTGCATCTTTTGCTATTTTAGAGTAATCATCTAAAATGCTTGAACGCCATCCAAATAAAACTGGAAAATAATTTACCCCAACGAAATCAATATTTAGTGTAATATTAGTTAATAGCATCTCAAAAATTCCTTTTCCATCATTAACAGCTAAAACAGTTGTACCAACTTTTGTGCTTGGGTTTAGTGTTTTAATCCTTGATGACAGATTAGCTATTGGATTTAACCATTGTTGATCCTCTTGTACATCAATTGTATATCTTA
>JAEOUJ010000448.1 GCA_016839405.1 Candidatus Gerdarchaeota archaeon
TATAGATGGAACCTGATTATAAAAAATTGTACGAAATTGTTTGTGACTTGTATTCAGATACAGAGCATTTTTACTATGGCCAATGGGATGAAACCTTCTTTACATTAAGGGTTTTTGAAACATGTAAGGAATTGATAAAGCGTACTCGAGCCAAAATAGATGAATCCATTGTTCTTACTGCTGCGATTTTTCATGATGTTGGAAAGACTAAGCTAGATACTGAGCAAAAGATTAAAGGAAATTGGGACAAACATCCAATTTATGGTGCTGAAATTACAAGGGAAATTCTCACAGAGCAAGGATTTAGTAATGATTTTGTTGAAAAAGTAGTTTATTTAGTTAAACACCATGATGATAGACCAAATAAAGTAGAAATGATTCGAAATATAGAATTAAAAATACTTCAAGATGCAGATTTGTTGGCAGATATGGGTATAGCAAGTTTTGTTCGACCGTTCTTATACAGTGGTAAAAATAAACGAAAAACTATTGATAATGTAAAATATATTAAATCTACAAGACCAAATAATGGTAGTTTATCAAAAGAAAATCTTTACAAATTGAATCTTAAATCATCAAAACGTATAGCTAATAAATTAATGAAGCAAGCAAATAGACTCAATTATAGAATTTTTCAATTAACACAATCTGAGTTAGTTGAATAGAAATTTCTTAGCAAAAATCTTTAATGACAATGTAATCAATCAATTATATGTGATTGATATTGAAAGGATTCATTTCTGTAGATTTAGAAGGAATGCCATATATTGTTATACCAGGGCATTTGAATCTAAAAGGAACACTTTATGAAGAAGCAAGAAAAATTGCCACAAAAATTACTCTTGTTGTTGCTCAAGAATTATATGAAAACGGTTTTGAAAAAATAATTATTGCAGATTCACACGGACCAATGGTTAATTTAGAAATAGAAGGTTTACCTGATTTTGTTGAAATAGTCCGAGGTAATCCAAGACCTATTAGTATGGTTACTGGTATAGAAGAGTGTGATGCAGCGATATTTCTTGGTTATCATGCTAAATTTGGTACAGAAAAATCAATTTTTGATCATACTTATAGTAGTAGTTCCATTCACCAATTAGAAATCAATGGCATCTCAGTAAGTGAATATCTTTTGAATTCATATACTGCAGGAGAATATGATGTACCAGTTATACTTGTTGCTGGTGATGCTCAACTTTTAGAAGATGATGTCAAAAAATTCACTACTTGGACCGAAAGAGTAATTTTAAAGAAATCATATAGCAGGGCTGCTGCTAAAAGCCCTGCATTAGGGGTAATAATTAAGGATTTACAAGAAGCAACAAAACGAGCAATTGGAAAATTAAATGAAAATAAAGTTGAAACTCTGAAAGCTGGCAAGGATATTTCAATGAGGATAACATTCAGATCTAGTCTTTTTGCTGATATCGCAGAACTTTTACCAATTGTTAAAAGAGTGGATGGATTAACAGTGGAATATAAAGCTAATAATATAATTGATGGATATAAAATCTTTCAATTATTAGTAGCAGCAGCTGGAGGAGTAAATGCCTATCTACAGTATCTTCAATAAAATTTTCTTTAATTTATTATTTTCAAATAATTTAATCAATTTCAATGCCTGTTAATTTAATACTAAGATCCCATAATTCTTTTTGAAATGGTTTATCTAATGTAAGTTTAGAAGTTTCAGTTATTTTATTCTTAACAAAATACTTGCCAGTAATTCCTTTAACTTCATCAGAAGCTATTAGATATATTAGTTTTTTAGCAGCTTTTTCAGGGGATTGTGATAATGGAGACATTAATTTATTAAAAAAATTCATACCTTTATATGTACTGGCAAAATTGGTTTTAACAAATCCAGGAGTAAGTGTATTAACAGTTATGTTGCTATCGACTAATTTTTCAGCTAAATAATAAGTAAATAGAATATTATATAACTTTGATTCTGAATAAGCTTTAAATCCTCGGTATCGCCTTTTTTCAAAATTATAATCACTCAAAGGATTAAACCTTGTAGCTTCATAAGCGCCTGATGCAACATTAATTATACGTGCTGGAGCACTTCTTTTCATTACATCCAATAACAGATTAGTAAGTAAGAAATAACCCAAATGATTAACAGCAAAAGTCATTTCTAAATCATCTTCTGTAATGACTTTTTTTGGATTAATGGAGCCATGATTATTAACTAATATGTGAAGCGTGTCATATTTACTCAAAAATTGCTTGGCAAAATTATGTATTGATTTTTGAGAAGCAAAATCGCACAGCATAAGATCAATATTATTTTTACCGGTTGTTCTTTTTATTTCCTCTAATGCTATCAAGCCTTTTTGTTTATTTCTTACAACCATTATTACATGAGCATCAAGTTCCACTAATTGCTTAGTTGTTTCTTTCCCAATACCTGAATTTGCTCCAGTAACAATACAGATTTTGTTAGCTATTGATTCATAATTATTCATAATTCTCAATTGGATAAAAGTGAAATTAATTTATTAAATAATTTAATTATTTTCTAAATTTAAAATCTAAAAAAGAAAGAGAATATAATAATTGTTTTTCCTTAAAAAAAAAATAGGATTTCTTCAAGGTTTAAATAATTGATTATTTCATAATAATTTATCTTATAGGTGTTTAA
>JAEOUJ010000449.1 GCA_016839405.1 Candidatus Gerdarchaeota archaeon
CATGAAAATCTTATTTCAACTCTATAAAATAGCTAAATTTATTGAAAATTAAGTCAAAATATTTTAGAAAAATGATATTTCAGCTCACACTTCTTCTTGAAGGGCTAGAAAACTGTTTTGGTAATGACACGCTTAAATAGGAAGTACCTGTTAGCATGATATCTCATCCGAGAAATTAGTAAAAAGGAATAATTGATTTAATTAGGTTTAAATATAAAGCAATGTCAAAAGCAATATTCTTTTAACTAGAAACAGATTTTGTTTAAAGAAAGAAATCATATGAGTATAAAATAACTAAAAAACTAGGAAAATGTGATGTTATTTTGAAGAAAATTCTCAAAACAGGTATAGTTCTTCTAATAATTGGTTCTCTTTTTGGCATACAAAATGTTCACGGAGTATTTCAATTCGAGATCGGTGATAAAGTTGCTTTCGAAATTGTGAGAGCCGGGCATGATATCACAGTATCAACAACAGCTGATAGATTTATTGGCTGTTCAAATAGCGGAACAATACTAGATAATGGAACAGTAATTGTTGTTGAAGTCATGAATGTTACTTCAACTGAATTAAAATGGAATACAACTAATTTGTCACCAACAATAATAGGAACTTGCTTTGATGATATAAATGAAATGACGTATATCAATTTTCTAACGGACATGATTCAATTCATATCAACAGAATTCAACTTTGGTGAAATAATCACCTCGGGAGTTATTGATCCTATTTATTTCGTTCCTTTTGAAGTACCATTATTTGTGGACCCTAAACCAGAAACATGGATTCTCTTTGGTAACATAGAGGGAACAACCGAATCACTTTTAGCTTCAGCGTTCGGAGGATCTGCCATCTTTGTTAATGATGTTATTCACAGTGAGGTTAATAATCTAATGAATTTATCATTAGTATTTGCTGCAGCGAATGTCATAGATGCTGATAATGAAATGGCAATATTTACAGCAGCCTTAGTTTCGTATAATATGACATCAGGTGCTCTCCAAGAAGCATTCATTTATTACACCGTATATGGTAAATATTCAGGGGTGTCATTTATTACATATTCTGATTATAATATAAAGCAAACAGATGTACCACCAGAACCATTTAATTTTCTTAACTTCCTGAAAGAAAATAAGTGGTATTTTATTGGTGGAGGTGCGGGGGTAGTAGCAATAGGAGCAACAATTGGAATAACTGTTGGCGTTAAGAAAGCTAGGGCTTCACGAAAAAGAACAAAGAAATCAACAAAAAAGAAAAAGTAGAGAATAAAGGATTTGTGAAACACAGATCCATTTATTTGCTTTTACGGTTTTGTTGTTACAAATTTTTCTTAATTCAAAGTTTATGGTCACTCTTACATGTTTGTTTTTTCCGTGATTTTTTTTATTTTATCACCAGAAATAAACAAAATTAAAAAAAATAAGATGCTTAGGATACAATCTCCTACTTGAAGTTCGAGAAGTTTAATTCGGGAAGAGCATACTTATATGACAATTATTAGCAAACCTAACAATAGATTTCAACAAGATTTAGTAATGAGTAGACTATAGAATAGCAAATTAGTATAAAGCTATAAAAATATTCTAACCCAAGTTTTTTTGAGAACAAATGAAGAAAATATATCTGATATTGAGCTTTTTTTTGTTAACAAGTTTTTTTCAGATGAGTTTCTTTTGCTGCTTTTTAGAAAAACATACTATAGCAAAAAATCCAGAAGAAATTTCTCACGATTCTAGAATTATTTTGTTTTCAAATAATGGATTACAAATTGATTATCCAAAATATGAAGAGGTGATTGAAGGGCAAATAATTATTCGCTGGATTTTCACATATCCATATTCCTTAGCAAGGGATATTAGATGTCAGGTTTATTATTCAAAAGATTCAGAATTAAACTGGATACACATAGGAATTGATATTTATGAAAAATATTTTGTATGGAATACAGCAGAATATGAAAAATATGGTTCAGATTTTATAATAAAAATAACTGCTATTAGTAAGGAATGGATTGAAGAATTATATGTAATAAGTGAAAATTCCTTTACCATAGATAATAGAGATACATCTTTTGAAAATAAATCCATGTATGCAATGTTAATAATTCCAATAATGGTAATTTCAATGGGTTCTTTTGCTGGAATTGTTGCATCTCGTTTCAGATTACAAAACCGTTATTCATCAGATTTACTTGAAACTGATCATATAGAGAAAATAAAAACAATAAGACAAAAAGTTGAGATTGGCATTGAGAATATCAATAATAATTGTAGTTGGTTCCCTGAAACTAATCTTATCTCAGAAACAACTATTCCTTTTGAAAATAATCCTATTTTCCATTTTTACTCGAGTAATTTTCTTAATGAGTTAAAATATGAGATCAGTGGAAGAACAATAATTGTTCTAATTGAGATTGCGTGTCAAAATCCCATTGAAACAAATCCTAAGAAGATCGCTGAAAGAGTAGGCATCCCTGCTTCAACAATCTCGAATGAAATTAGAAAATTAATTGATTTGAATTATATTAAAAGCTATATTTCAAATCAAGTATTATTAGATGCTCGAAAGAGAAATTACACAGTAACAAAAAAAGG
>JAEOUJ010000076.1 GCA_016839405.1 Candidatus Gerdarchaeota archaeon
ATAACCATCATTTCTTTTAGCAAAATATATGGGAACTTCTATTATAGAATAATTTTTTTGAGCAGCTCTTATAATTTGTTCTTGAGTGTAAGTATGATCAGATTTTATTGTTATTTCTTCTGCAACTTCTTTTGTAAAAGCTCGAAAACCTGTTTGCCCATCAGAAATTCTCCTTCTTGTTATTATTGATAAAACAATAGAAAATGCTCTATTACCTACCATTTTCAAAAAGGACATATTTTCAATTGTTCCTTTAAATCTACTTCCAAGAACTAAATCATAGCCATTTTCAATTTGTTTAATTAATAGAAGAATTTCTTCTGCTTTGTATTGTCCATCAGCATCTGTATGAACGATAATTTCTGCCCCCAATTCACAACAAACTTTCATTTCTGTTCTAAATGTTTCAGCTAAGCCTTTATTTTCTAAATGTGAGTAAACAAAAGCGCCGGCTTTTATTGCTTCTTTTACAGTATTATCTTCACTGCCATCATTAACAACTAGTAGTAAATAATTATAACAATATTTTGTGCGATCCATGATCTCTTTTATTCTTTTAATAACTTTCCCGATTGACTTTTCTTCATTGTAAGCAGGTATTGTTATGATAATTTTTAAGCCAAATTCTAAATTTTTTAAATTACCTTTACTTGATTCTATAAAGTGATTATTTTGTATTTCATCACTAGTTATTTCTTTTACTTTTTTACAGAAAATGTTGATATCGGGGCAACCTATTAGGCTATATTTTTTCTTGCTAATATCCCCTAACGTATCCAATTTTTTCTAACCTTCTTTCTGAATTAACCAGCTATTTCCTTACTATCCCAGTAAAGACTCTCAAAATGTAAGAAAAAATAGATATCTATAACTTTTTTGCATGTAATAATTTTTGAGTAATTATATTGGAAAAATTAATAAAAACTAGGGATTTTATTTTTATGAAAAGATATGAAAGGAGTTATTTTAGCAGCTGGTTTTGGTAGCAGATTATTACCTTTTACTAGTTTTCGCCCTAAACATATGTTGCCTGTTGCTGGTAAACCTATTTTACATCGTTCTATTGAATATATGCGTGATGTACTAGATATAACAGACATTACCATCGTTGTTGGTTATCAAAGAGAATATATCATTGACTATTTTAAAAATGGCCAAGAATTTGGTATGGACATTTCTTATGTGGTTCAACATACTAATCAATCACGGGGATTAGCAGCTGCTGTTAATTTAGCTCAAGATAGAATTTCAAGTGATTTTGCTTTGCTACTAGGGGACAACCTATTTTCTGCAGATTTGAGTAAATGCATTGATTTACATTTTAGTTCTAATGCTTCAGCAACTATTCATGTTGAAGAGAATGAAAATCCTCAAAGATATGGAGTCGTTGAATTGGATGGTGATAAAGTTATTTCATTAGAAGAAAAACCAATTAATCCTAAGAGTAATTTTGTTATTACTGGTTTCTATGTTTTTTCACCAACTATTTTCAAAAAAACTTCTAATTTACTACCCTCTGCACGTGGCGAATATGAACTTACGGATGCTATTCAGAAGCTTGTTAGCAAAGGATATCTTGTTAAAGCTGCTTTAATCGATGGTTGGCGATTAGATATTGGTTATCCAGAGGATCTTTTGGCAGTTAATCGCAAATATCTAACTTCTAAAACTCAAGTTATTAGTGGAAAAACAATTAACAGTACAATTTCACCTCCTGTTTATATTTGTCCCGATTGTGAGATCATTGATTCCATTATTGGTCCATATGTTACGCTTGAAAAAGGTGTTTCCATAAAAAATAGTGAGATTTCTGATTCTATTGTTTTAGAAAATTCTATAATTGATCATTCAAAGATTAGTGATTCTGTTATAGGAACTAATAGTAGGGTCAATGGTATAAAATCTAATAATTTGATTGTCGGTGATTATTCAATTATAAGAAATAATGTCATGTGATTTTCTTTTTACTTTTTTCTCACCTTTTCCCTATCCAAATGAATTTTTAATTTTTTAACCATTAAATTTTAAATAGTGTAAAATTATTTAATAGTCAAAAGTTTATCATATGATGTCTTATTTGGTGCTTCTAATGGATGATAACAAGAAAAAGCGGAGACAGAAATATAAAGAGAGAGTAATTGAGGATGCTGAAAGAAAGGAATTTAAAGAATTATTAAATCATTCTCTTAAAATTAATAAACCAAAAACTATTCGAGAACTTGTTTCAAGTTTAGAAAGCAAAAAAATATCACGAGAGAAAATACTTCCGATTATCCGTGAAATGGAACAAAATGATGAAATTATATTACAAGAACCATTGGTTGAACCAACTTCTCCACCCATCAGATTTAGAGATTATTTCTTCAAACGTAATTATTATTCCTATGAACATTGGTTGGTTCTTTCTTCTATTTTATTTGCTCTTACTCTTGTTTTAATTGATGTTAGAACAGGAATTTTGTTTTATCTTCGATATGTCATTATTGTTTTTTATTTGCTTATTTTACCCGGTTGGTCTTTCACTGCAGCGCTTTTTCCAGAATTAAATGATAAGTTACGTTTTCTTGAACGTGTTGCCACTGCTATTGGCCTAAGTATTGTTATATTGGTTCTTGTTGGTTTGTTCATTAATTTTACTTTTCACTTTTCAGCTATTTCTATTGTTTTAACATTAACAATTTTCATAATTCTCTCTCAAACTATTGCAACGATTCTTCGTTTAAAATTAGCTCGAGATGGATTTATCATCAAACCTAAACAAAGTGAACAATTAATGGAGAATTAGAAAAATATGAAATCTTTTCAATGCCAATTACTATCAAAGGGATTCATTCGTTTGATTGTATTTCTTTTCATACTTTCTTCATTGTTTATAGCTAGTTATTCTACAATTTATTTTGTTTCTGCTGCCACTCAGCAAGAAGCTTGGGATGAAATAATTGCTGCTTTTGATAAGGTTCAACAAGCTAGCACTGAAGGCATTGATGTTACCAGCTTATCTAATCAATTAAGTGATGCTGTTAAAGCCTATGATCTTGGCAGTTATAACACTGCTTATGATATTGCTCACAATGTTCTCCTTGAAGCTGAAGATTTAATCGCTAATAATCGTTGGAGTAAAATCTTTCCCTATGTTTTAATTCCTATTAATATTGTTCTCATTGCAGCTGTTATTGTTTTCTTTGGTCGTTATGTTGTTCGTTGGTATCGTATTCATCGTGATGAAGAATTCATGGATCTTGAGATTGTCTATGAAACTTCAGATGAAAAGAAGATGATGGAGGATGAATCTTGAGTAAGAAATATGCATCTGAACGTTCTAAACGTGAGAAAGATTTTGAATTAGTAGCTAAAGTTGTTCTTGCATTATCTATTATTGGCATTATAGTTTCATCCATTCTTATATTCACTCCACCTATTGGTGGTGAAGAATACGCTGAACTTGGTCTTTTAACCTATAATTCTACTACGAGTCAATATGAAGCAGATAATTATCCTACTGAAGTTGATTATAATCAAACATCTGGTATATCAGATTCTATTACGTTGTTTTTCCTTTTAGGCAATCATTATCATAGTGCCAGGTTTTTTGAAGTGCGATTAAAACTTGGACTACAAAATGTTACCATCACCCCCGATATCCCTGGAACAAGTGATAATACCTATTTTTATGAAGATTTTTGGATTAAACGAATTTTAGCCAATGATCAAACTTGGGGTCCTTCTATAGAAACAGAAGTTACGTTTACTTTTACATCAGCTGTTATTAATAAATTAGGCTTAAGTTCAAGTGGTTACAAAATTATTTTTGAATTATGGCAATGGAATTCTCAGCTAGATACTTTTAGTTACACAGGGGTCCATAATTATCTTACTTCATTCTTGTTGAATGTTGTTTCTTAAATCAGTTTTGTTTGATATTTTTGAACTTTTTATTTCTAACAGTTATGTATATTTTTTATTTAGATTATTGATTTTATAAATGTTTGAATTTTTTCAAAAACAATCTCTTTTACATCACTAAATAAAATTGTATGATGAGCTTCTTTGGCAAAATAATCCTCTTTTACTTCACTTTTTACTAGTTGTCTGATCATATCAGCATTATAAAGAGGAACTCGTTTATCCTTACCAGCAGTAATAGTAAAGATTGGTGCAGTAACTTTAGGCATCTCCTCTTTAGCAACTACCATTAAATCAAGTAAGTGTTCAACTGCTTTTAGTGAAGTTCTACGGTAATTGACCAAATGATACTTATCCATAATTTCTCTTTCTTCTTTTCTTCTAGGGAAATAACGTATTAGCCCTGAAATAAAGTTAAGATAATCTTGCATAAAATACTCTACTTTTACAGGTGTGCATAGTGATACAATGCCATCAACAGATTCATTTGCAGCTAAAATTAATGAAAGTGTACCGCCCATTGAGTGACCTATAA
>JAEOUJ010000450.1 GCA_016839405.1 Candidatus Gerdarchaeota archaeon
ATTAACCTCTTTTTTACAATTCTACTTTGAATTACTGGTAGTAATCCTGAGATTGGATAAATTGTCATTGCTATTGGGAAAATTGCTACACTTAGAATTGAAAAAAGGTAACCGCCAATAAGCATACCTGTTGATCTCATTCCTCTTGTAACAGTTTGTACTATCCCTGTAATCTTACCTCTATTTTTTGGTGGAATCCATTCGTACATGAAGCTATCCCAGATAGCTCTTGGTGACATTGCAAAGAATAATCTTAAAGTATAAAATAATGAAACTAAAAACAGTGTTTTTGCTAACATTATCCCTACTGCTGAAGGAATAACTAAAAACCAAAAAATAATAATAACAAATCCTCTGCCAATTTTTTCAGCAAATAAACTCATCAATAAATATCCTAAAGTTAAAACTGCAAATGCTATTGTACTTATCCAACCCCATAATTCGCTTGTAAGATTATATTGATTAATAATGTACCAATTTATAAAAGGAATTGCAATACCACTGGTTAATCCCATCAGCATTTTTCCCGCAGCAAATGATATCTGTACACTTATTATCGCTCTTTTCCCTTTTTTCCTATTTATAAAATCAACATAATCATCTTTACTTCTTATTGATAGATTCTCAGCATAAACAATTTCTTTCTTCGGTGTTTCCTCAACTACAAAACGTAAGGAAATTATCAAGATAAATGCTGCAACACCAAATATTGTTATTATACTAAATACCCAATTAAAGTCTAAAATGATCAACAAATTTCCACAAACAATTGGTGCAATAATTTGACTTATGCCATCAGAAATCATTTTTCCACTAAATCCTTTTGTTCGATCTTGCCCTTTTCGCGTTTCGTTTGCAATGAAAGTATTAATTGATAAAAACATCAATTCTTTTCCGATAGCAAAAAGGCAGTAAAATATTATTGAAAATATTTCAATTTTTATTCTAGTAAAAAATACTGCTGAAACAATAGTAACCATTATCCCAATTAACATTGTTGTTCTTTTAAATTGTACATCTACAATAATTCCCAAAAAAAAGGAAACTAACATTCCAACATAACCACCTATTGCCAATATTAAACCATAATATTCCGCTAACCATCCTTCATAAACAGCATATAGTGGTAACATAAATGTGAAAGCTGCACTAAAGATCGAATAGAAAAAATTAACAACAACGATGTTACGTAAAATACCTTTATGAGATTTTAAATTATCAACACAGGGTTGTTTGTTATCTTTTTCTTTTGACTCTAAATTCTCTTTAGACATAAAAAAATCACAAATCCAAGAATTTAATAATGATAAATCATCTATACGAAGAAGTAGGTTTGTTGTTAATTAATTCCTCAATTTTATCAAGAATCTCATTAGTTAAGCTAATATCTGAAGCTTTTGCATTTGATTCAACTTGTTCAGGTTTAGATGCCCCTGTTATTATAGAGCTTATTTCTGATCTCCTAATTGTCCAAGCAATCGCTAATTGATTTAAAGGTACATCAAGTGATTCAGCAATTGTTAGTAATTGTGAAACTTTGTTTCCATATTGTTCCAACATACCTGCTTGATAATTGCTCTGTGCTGCACGACTGCTTTTTGGTATTTTTTCTAAGTATTTTCCTGTTAAGACTCCTCCAGCTAGAGGTTGATATGCTATTAGTCCTAAGCCATGATAAGAAGCTTGTTCAAGAATATCGACTTCAATATACCTTTCAAATAGATGATATTTTGGTTGCTCTACATGAGGAGGGTACATACCTAAATTTTTTGCTAGACCTATTGCTCGTTCAATTAATGCTGCTGACCAACGACTTGTTCCCCAGTAATGAATTAACCCTTCATCTATCAGATTGGTCATTGTAGAGATTGTTTCTTCAAGTGGAGTTGTTGGATCTGGTCGATGACAATAATAAATATCAAGATAATCCATTTGTAGATGTTTCAAGGAATCTTGTACTCCTTCTTTAATGTGTTTCCGACTCAATCCCCCACTATTTACACTTTCACGCATTTTGAACAAGACTTTACTGCTAATTACGAAATCTTCTCGATTGTAATCTTTTAGAAATTCTCCAACGATTGCTTCTGCTCTCACTCGCTTCTCAAATTCCATTTCTATATCATCAAA
>JAEOUJ010000451.1 GCA_016839405.1 Candidatus Gerdarchaeota archaeon
AACTTAGGCAGCGAATTAATTGACGTTGCCATTAATAGCAATTATGCATTCGTAACAAAAGGATCAGCTGGCATGTCAATTGTTGTTATAACAAATCCTAGCAGCTTAAGTTTACATTCAAGCATGAGTGCAACTGATGGTTTTGATGGAGTTGCAGTAAAAGGTAATTTCCTTGCAATAGCAGAATTATCAAATGGTGTTAGAATTTATAATATAACAGACATGGGATCTATAACAGCATTAGATGGAGCATTAGATGGTGGTTCTTATAATATAACAAAGGTAGCTTTTGATGGGAACGATCTATTATTCACTGCAAGAGAAGATGGATTGTATCAAGTTAATGCAACAGATCCAACAAATTTAGGTAGTCCAAATAATTTCAATGATGGAGGATCAATTACTAATCTAGTAATAAATAATTCAATAGTTTATGTTTCAGATATGGTTGATTCATTTGAAGTATTAGGAAAAGATACAGATTATGATCGATTATCTGATTATATTGAGAATGCATACTGGGGAACAGATCCAAATGTTGCAGATACGGATGGAGATGGATTATTAGATGGTGATGAAGTAGATTACTGGGAAGAAAGAGGAGTTGATCCATTGGATGATTATGAATCAGATGGATTAGCTAATTTACTTGACTATGATTCAGATAATGATACAATATCAGATGGAGATGAAATAAATATCTGGGGCTCGGATCCAATTGATGTAGATACAGATGACGATGGATTGACTGATACAGATGAAGTAATAAATACATTTGGAGAAGAATATGGAACAGATCCAACAAATCCTGATACAGATGGGGACGATGTGAATGATTATTTAGAAGTATTAGGTTTCAATATAACGCTAACATCTTATGGTTGGAATCCTGGAGCAAATGAATCTGGATGGATGCCTGGTCAAATTGATGCAGGATTAAACGCTACTAATCCTGACACAGATGGTGATATTCCAACAGATGGTTGGGAATTAACATATCATTTCAATCCATTAGTAGCAGACAGCTATTTTGATAATGATACTGATTTATTAAACTCAACGATGGAATTCCTTTACGGAACAGATCCATTTGACTCTGACACAGATAATGACGGTCTAACAGATGGAGAAGAAGTCTTTACTTATGGAACAAGTCCAACAAAGGTTGATACAGATGGAGATTTAATCCCCGATAAATATGAATTGGATTATGGTCTAGATCCATTGGATCCAGCAGATGGACTTGATGATGAAGATTCTGATGGATTAACTAATTACGAAGAATATTATTTTGGAACGGACCCGACTGATCCTGATACAGATGATGATGGTCTGCCAGATAAATGGGAAGTCTATTATGGAACCAATCCATTTGCAGATGATACAGATGTTGATTTAGATCATGATGGCTTAACTAATCAAGAAGAATATGATTATGGCACAAATCCTTCTGATCCCGATACAGATGATGACGGTTTGATTGATTCAGAAGAAGTTACATTAGGTTTAGATGGCTATATCACTGATCCTCTTGATAAAGACACTGATGATGATGGTCTTACGGATGGTGAGGAATATCTTTTAGGAACTGATCCAACTGATCCTGATACTGATGATGATGATTGGAATGATGGCGACGAAGTCGATAATGGTACAGATCCTCTTGATCCTGATGATTATCCTAGCACTGAAACTGCAACTGCTGGTTTTGGCTTTTTAGTTAGCCTAACACTAGTCGGTTTAGCTGCTTTATGCTTCGTTATTATTAGAAGAAGAAAACAACTTTCCTAATTCACAATTTATGTGAATTTTCTCTTCTTTTTCTGATAATCTTTATTATTTTTTATTTCTAAGCTAAATTGATAATGATGTTCCCATATCAACAGAAACTAATCGAATTTGAGCAATTATTTCATATTACTAAACCAATTATTGGCATGATACATCTTCCCGCTTTACCTGGAAGCCCTAATCATTCTCTTTCATTAGATGATATCCTTTCTTATGCTTTAGCAGATGCACAATCCCTAATATCTGGTGGTGTTAATGCTTTATTAGTTGAGAATTTACATGATTTTCCTTTTGTTAAAGAGGAAATTTCTCTCCCAACACTTGTTTCTTTAACACTTCTTGTTCAAAAAATTGTTGATTTCTCTCCTATTCCTGTCGGCGTTAATATTTTACGCAACGCTTGTAAACAAGCACTCACTGTAGCTTCTTTTACAGGGGCTGATTTTATTCGTTGCAATTTTTATACAGGTGCTTATATTTCAGATCAAGGTATTCTTGAAGGATGTGCTGCTATCTTGAAACGTTTTCAAAAACAGCTTTTCAATAATAATCCTATTTCCTATCCAAAGATTTTTGCTGATGTTCATTGTAAACATGCTGCACCATTATCAAATCGATCATTAGAACTCGAGGTGCAAGATGCTTTTGAACGTGGTTTAGCTGATTGTATAATTATTACTGGTGAACGTACAGGTCTCCCTGCTAAAATCAAAGATTTACAAAATCTACAAAAAAGAGGTTTTTCTCCTATTATGATTGGTAGTGGTCTTTCTTCCGAAAATGTTGAACAATTACTACCTTTAGCTCATGGTGCAATTGTTGGTTCTAGTTTTAAACAAAATAACAGTCTTTCCAAACCAATTGATTTAAATGAAGTTAAACAATTCATGATAAAAGTAAATTCTATTAGAAATAATCTCTAAAGATTATTTTTGAGATTCAGGAATTATTGGACGCTTTATAGCTGGTTCTTGTGAAACAAAGCTATTTTGTAATATTAACACTTTTTTAAAACATTGACTTGCTTCTTCAAATTTCTTAACATTATCTAAACAAATTCCTAATTCTCGCCATGCATCTAAATTATCCGGATGCATTTTAGTAATATTTCTAAAAATCTTAATAGCTTCTTCAAGCTTTCCAAGCTCTTGTAAACATAAACCATATTGAGTTTGATTTTCAATATTTTTCTGATCAATTTCAGCTGCTTTTTGATAAAATTCGCAAGCTATTTCTTTTTCATTCAATTCTTCATAAGCAAATGCAATATTACTATAAATATCAGCTGACTCAAGACCCAATTTAATAGCTTTATTATATGCGTTTATTGCTTTTTCAAATTCTTCTAGATAATAATATGAAAATCCAATATTGAAATAAGCTTCAGGAATTTCAGCATTTAATTTTAATGCTCTTTCGAGGTATAAAATAGCTAATTCATAATCTCCATTACTTCCAAAAGCCCAACCTAGATGATTTAATATTTCTTCATTATCTGAATCTAAATTATAAGCTTGTTGTAATCTTTCAATAGCTTTCTCATATTCCTCTAACATTCCATAAGTGCTCCCTAATCCTAATAGAGCCTTAATATATTTGGGATTTTTTTCCAATGCTTTCAAATATGCCGATTCTGCGTTATTATAATCTTTTTTTGCAAAATATTCACATCCAAGATTATAATAATTTAATTCTGTTGGATTTACTTTTATGAGATTATTATAACTCCAAATAGCTTTTTCAATATCGTTTTTTGCCGAGTAGCATTTAGCTAAATAATACCAAATATCTTTATTTGAATCATCTAATTTTAATGCTTCAAGAAGGAATTCAATTGCTTCTTCATATTTTCCATTAAAACTAGCTTGAATGCCTTGATTAAGAAGCTTTGATAATTGGTCATTATTTTTATTCACAATACTACCTCAGAAAACATTTGTTTTGTTGGTCATTTATAAATTAAAATGCTTTCATCCTTTTTATTTAATTTACTATTTGAAAGATTTTTAAGAAAAGAAATTTATTAAAGAATAGAACTAATTTCATTAAATTTCTTTGTGTTTAATATGATTGATTTAGAAGTTATTAAATCAAAAATAAAAAATTACTCTGCTAAAAAATTAGATGATAACAAATCAGCAAAAGGAGCAGTAATTATCCCTATTTATAACAAAGATAAAGAATTATTCATGTTATTTACAAAAAGAACTGAAGCTTTATCCTTACATAAAGGACAGATTTCATTTCCAGGAGGAAAACAAGAAGAAAAGGATAAAACACTATTTGATTGTGCTTTAAGGGAAACTTTTGAGGAAATTGGTTTAGATAGTAATAAAATTGAATTATATGGTGAAATTGATCAAATTAAAACATTTGGTTCCAATATTCTCCTTACGCCATTTGTTTGTAAAATTGATTATCCATTTAATCTTCAAATAAATAAAAATGAGGTAGCTGAAATTATTGAAGTGCCTTTTAAAGAATTATTTAATCAAGATAATTGGGATGTTAAGAAAATTCTTCTAGCAGAGGTGAAGGAAAGAAATATTTATTATTTTCAATACAAAAAATGGGTAATATGGGGTGCAACTGCTAGAATAGTAAATCAATTTCTATCTCTCTTCAAGATTTAGCAAAAAAAACATATATGTTAATTATTCTAAATCCTTAGAAATTGTTTTAAACCACAAGGTTATCAAAAACTCTATATAATTAACCGTAAGTAGTGATAAAAGCAAGCAACTCAGGATGGACATGTAAGTTGGATTCAAAGAGACTCAAAAAAAGTATATTCATGATTATAGCAGCTATGGTTGTTATAGTTTGGAATGTTGGTTGTTATAATTTAATTGCTAAACAAGGTATCAATTTATTTGGACCATCTATAAATAATACTCCAATTATTGATGATCCAACAACTAATATAGATTATATAATTGATCCTCCTTTAGGCAATGAAACATCTCTCCCAAAATTTACTACACTTTTCACATTAATGGCTTTTAATTTGCCAATGGAAATTCTAATTATTTTTCTTGCTGAAATTGTTTTAGGATCAATTCTGAGAATAGAAAGACAACGCATGACATTTTTACGATTATTACTATTATTAGGATCTGCAATAGCTTTAACAATAGCTAATTCTGTAATTCATTATTTTGCTGTATGGCCTGCAATGCATGATTGGCCTATTCATAGAGAATTAACATTTAATGATACTTCAACATATGAATTAGTTCCACAATATGGTGGTGCAGAAGTTTTTAACTCAAAAGGTGTGGATTTCCTTCTATTTATGGTGGCAATGATCGTAATTGTAGGAATGCATTTTCCTGTATTCAAATATTTGTTGAGATATAATAACCTACTTAGTGGTTTATCTTTAGTAATTCCATTTCTTAATTACTTCATAGTATGGTTCCTGCTATCCAGACAAGTAACTGCGAATAATTTCTGGGAACGTACATGAAAAACATTTTACCTGAGTATTATATTTGCTGGTGGATTTATTATAATTACATTGTTTTTACTCTTATGGAATCTAACCTTAGCATCCAAATTGCAAAAAGAAGTTGAAAAAGTACAATCCCAACAAAAACAGATGTAGTTTTATTCTATTTTTCTTCCTTTATTTTTTAAATTTAATATGCGGTAGTTTTTACTAGATTGCTTGAAATTATTTTCCATAACGCATTTTAATATTGAAGCGAAGATTATAATTGTAAAGTTACCCTAAAGCCTAGGGATAATTTAAATCTGTGGTGACATTCCCTTGGGAATGTCATTTATATCCTTCCACATCATCCAGTATTAGTCCAAACCTCATAAAGAATTCCCCCCAATCAAACCATTCGAGTGATTGCTAAACAAAAATTTACCCTCCCCCTAAAACTCATTTTTCAAAGGCACCCACTCATTATAAAGACAGGGGTTCTCCCCCTGTCTCCCTCCCTCTTAATTTTTCTCTAAACTAAAATCTTTCAGAAATTTTTTTCAATAATAATTTCGTGTTTTCTTGTAAAACCCTTTCAACTTCCTCTTCATTCAAACCTGAACCATATAATATAGCTCTACTTTGTTCTACTGAAAGCATATCTTGTGGTATATGTGAATCTGTGTTTAAAATAAATTTAACATCATGTTTCCTACCAATTTTTA
>JAEOUJ010000452.1 GCA_016839405.1 Candidatus Gerdarchaeota archaeon
GCACTTAAACCCAAGAGAGAAATTAAATCAACGGGTTTTATGCTTTATTTTAGGGGAGGTTTTCAATCTATGATAAAGAAGAGAATAAAATTGAATGCTATTGAATTCAATTTAAATGATTATGATCTAATTATTATTGGTACACCTGTTTGGGCTTGGCGTTTGAATCCAGTTGTTAGATCATTTCTAAGAACATCAAAATTTCAAAATAAAAAATTTGGCCTTTTCTGTTGTTGTGGTGATAGTGGTGCAAATATCCTCAAGGAAATGAGAGAAATTTTAAAAGGCAATGAGATTCTTGGTGAAATAGAGTTTATTGAACCATTGAAAAATGAAACTGAGCTCAGTATTGATCGAGCTAAACAATGGGTTAAAGGACTTAATAAATTATAAAGAAAGATAATTTTAACTTTTTAAAATTTAAGAAAAATTATGAAAGCTCGAAAAAAATTAGAGCTTTCCTTTAATTTACTATTTAATTTTTAATAATTACCAATTAAACTAATCTCATGTAATATAGCTTGAATATCTACTGGTTTCTGGAAAAAACTAACGCTTTGGCCAATTATTGCCTTTCGATCAAATAATGGATCCCCACTTATCATTAGAATGTCTATAGATGAATTGTAAGATAGTATTTCATTTGTCACTTCAATACCATTTTTCTTTGGGATTCTAAAATCTAAAATTATTACATCAGGTTTTTCAGTTAATTTGTGATATAAATCAATAGCTTCTGCACCATCTGCAGCAACACAAATAACTTGATATCCTTTTTGACTAAGAATTTGTTCATAGAGTTGTCGAATTAATGGGTCGTCTTCTACGATCATTATCTTCAAATTCTCAGTAGTCTTTTTCATATCTTTTCAAAACTCTTTTAATTATTTTAATACAGTTTGAATTAATGTCAAAATCGACATCTCGACAAAATTCAACCTCATGAATACATTGGTTGATACAAACTATTTAAACTTTGCAATATATCTATATAGATTAAGAAGGAAGAAAAGCGATTTTTTAACTGGTAGTATTCATCTTTTGTGTTTTTTAACGATTCTGTAATTTTATTTAATTAATCACTAGTCATTCTCTGAATACGAACAAACTGTAAATTTTTGGCAATCTTCGCAATAAGCTTCATAATCCCAATAAGCATCACCAGAATGTGTACTTACACACCAATGAGCATAGATCACTTTAATGTTTTCACTGTTACAATTACCACATGGATGAAAGTAAATATGATTTTTTAAGGGATGATTTTCAGGTTCAATTCCGGTTCCATGATGCTGCATTTCTACATCATATTCGATATCCTCTGGAATGCATTTTTTATTATATATTGTTTTATAATTTTCTGGAACAAAACGAGGTTTATCATTTACTCTTTTATAAATCAAATTTCTCACTTTAATTTTTTTTTAATAAATTAATATTGACTTAGAAAATCAATTATACTATTATAAAATACATCCGGGTTTTCATACATCATATCATGAGAGGAATTGGGTATGTATATGATTGGAAATTTCCCTTTTAGTTTCTCTTCAGATGTGAATTTTCCTTTATTATTTTCACCAAATAAAACTAAAACTGGTATAGATAAAGCAACTAAACGCTCCAATAATTTTCCCTCTTTTGATATCTTAACAACATCTAAAGATGAAAGATAAGTAGAAACTGGACCAGCTTTTTGGAAATTAATTGCATAATATATACTGTCTGGATCTTGCTCTAACATTTCCACATATGTTTTAAATCCATCTTTTAACCAATCTTCAAATGTATATGTAGTTATAATATTATTAGAAAGAAAGCAATCTCCCACATCAATATTCCCTTCTGCATAAATCAAACCAACAGCTCTATTTCCTAATAATTCTGCAAGTTTTATAGCTACAGGACCTGCCATTGAGTGGGCTAAGATAATTACATCTTCTGGTAAAGATAAATGCTCAATTAGCTTAAAAACAACCATAGCTTGACTTTCTATTGTAAATGGAAAATTTTCTAATGTAGATGAGTTGCCATGACCTATAAAATCAATTATTAGCAAATTATAAGCATTAAGTTCATCATAATCAAATGCGTTCAGAAAATCATATTTTGATGAACCTAAACCATGTAGAAATACAATAGTTAGGTTTTTAGCACCTTCTGATAAAATATACGACATTTTCACATTATCAGACATAGAGAATTGTTTTTCCTCTATAAGTGGATATTCAACATCATCTTCTGACATGATAATTCAACAAACTTTTAACTATACTATCACTAGTTGTTAGTAATTTTACCATCTAAAAAGCTTTAGAAAAGGTAAAAAGTGCTTATTTATGTTAACGCAATACTATTTATTCATTTTTTAAACCAAACTTCTTATCCATCTTTTCCATTAATCTTTTTTCCTCTTCTTCTTGAGCTTCATTTGCTTTATATGCAGCATAATTGAGCTCATTTACAATATCTTCAAAGATAGGTTTAAAACTTTCAACAAGGCACTTGTATTCGCCAGTTGGTTTGAAAGATGCAACTTTATTATTATCAGTATCATATATTTCATATAAAGAATTAATTCTAATCAAATCCTCTGTAGATGAATCTTCATCTAAAGGTATTTGCTTTAAACGAAAAGCATCAGGGCAATACTTCTCGAAAGCCATTGGTATTCTTATAGCAATTCCTAAACGTATATAGTGTTCTTTTAGATTAGTCAAAGATGTTATCCCCTAATTCTTACAACTAATTTTTAATCATATATCTATATCTAAAAGTTTCTCTTAAATTAACGCTTTTGTATAAATTAATTGCTCCTAAATTATCACCTTGAACTTGTAAATAGATATTTTCAATGTTTTGTTCAGTTGCCCATTTTTTAATTTCAGCAAAAATCGATTTAGCAATACCCTGTCTACGATATTCAGGTTTTGTTGCCATATTATAAATTCCTAAATGTGATCGTTCTATAACTACTAATGTTACACCAACAATAGATTCATTTTCTTTAGCATAAAAGAATTTTTTTGGTTGTGAAATTCTATTTATTATTTTACGAACAATACTAATTCTTTCATTTGAAGAATTGTTGAATTCTTTTAAAGCAGTAAACCACTCTTCAGATTCTTTATTACTATTAGAGTAACTAAAATTCAAATTTTGAGAGATTGTTGATATTTCTTTTATTGCACACTTCATTACTAATGATTCAGCTTCTTTTAGATACCCTCTATCCTCAAGTATATGTGAAAGATTTTTTGGCTCATGATAATCAGGGATTTGAAAGACTGATGGAAGATTCCATTGATTATATATTTCTTCAACAAAATCTATATCTTCCTGTATATTTTCACCATAATAGCTTAAAGGAAGAACACTATTAGCTCTTCTTGTTACACCCTCTGCTAATCGAATGATCCAACCATTCAAAATATGATGTTTGAGGGCGGGCCAGGCATTACTAGAAATTTCTTGAAGTAATCGAATAATATTCTTAGCTTGCATAGGATTTTGATTGAATCTCATAAGATTTAAATTATCGCAAAAATTAGCTAATTTTTCTTTTTGCGTATAAAAATAATTAAAATAATAATTGAAAAGCTCAAAATCGGTATAATTAGTTCCACACCTGTAAGATTTGAAGGCGTATTATTTGGATTTGTAATTGGTGAAGTTAAATATGGTGGATGATCATTCGGATCTAAAGGATCATAACCTTTCTCTACTTCTTCACCATCAAGAAAACTATCTGTATCTGTATCGTTTATAGAGGGATGTGTAAAATAAATAGTAATTTCTTCTAAATCAGATAATCTATCAGAATCTGTGTCATTTGTTCCAGGATTAGTTATGAAACCATCATTTCCAAGAGTAATTTCTTCTAAATCATCTATTGAATCAAAATCAGAATCAATCAAAGTATTATCAGCGTTATTTTCTTGTTCAGTTCTTGCATCTAAGCCATCTTGATCATAATCGATGTTTTGCACATATTGCCAAAAATAAAAAAGTAAACCTGCAGTTAATTTTACTGCTTTTCCCATTAATTCTATTGCAGTATTAAGCCAGATATTATAATCATAAGCATTATTTTCAATTATCTCATAATAAGGTGCAGCAGATAACGCAGCTTCATGTACCCAACCTTTTACATTGATATAGCCAAACCAATCTCGAGGTGTATTATATATTCCTGTTAAAGGAAATACAATATTTCCATCCTTAAACTCTCTATCACAAAAATTTTCATAAGTAGTGTGATAATTGAATGGATCATTTCTAGCATGATGAGGAACAGTGACATCTTGAAGTAAATGAATGGCATAGCCTAAATAATAATAAGCCTTTTCTTTATCCTCGGAATAAATACCTAGACCTAAATAATAATTCACTGCTTTATCAAAATATGATTGGGCATGATATGGCGCACCAATATTTCCATATAATCCTGTTTTTGTATAAGGATTCCAATAATGTTCCCATTGATAATAATAATAGGAATCATACTCATCTTGTGCTTCTACTATAGAATCAAAATAATTTTTTATTGGATTTGTAATATCTTGCCTGCAAATATAAAACCAACTTGTTTCATTCTCGCTCTCATAAGCAAGGCAGTTTAATGCTCCCCAAATTAAATCAGAATGTGTTCCATTAGGATAATAACTCAAATAAGCATTGGTTGTAGAATTTTCATTTATAATAAATGGCATCCCAATACTGATTGAAAGAATCATACTAATTAGAAGAATAGATCTTTTCAAAGGCGAACCCAAAAACTACTTTTTATCAACTATTAATTATGTTTTTATTATTCTGAATTAATCTTTCTATAGAGGAATATTTTCACAAATTTAAAACTCAAATTTAAATTTAGCACCAACTAAACAATCTCTAATTATATCATTGCCAAAAATTTCTCTCAATTGATCTATAACATTATTTCCTGAACAGTGATTAAAATATAATTTTGGTTTTTGATAATCATTTTCTAATTTTTCTGCAACCAAATTTACCTCTTTACCTGTAAAACGTAGCATATGAGTACCTCCTAAGATTGCATGAATTTTTCTTCCAGGATATTGTTTTGAAACTTGTTCTAATGTGTTTAATAATCCTGCATGACAGCAACCACAAATAATTACAA
>JAEOUJ010000077.1 GCA_016839405.1 Candidatus Gerdarchaeota archaeon
AAAATCCATTAAGTAATATTTCATTAGTAACAAAAGGATTGGGATTGTATTTCTTTCCTTTTGTTAAAACGATTTCAATTAATGATTTCTTTCAATCATTTGCTAATGGTACTCATTATCAATTAATTTTTTATAATCCCAAAATTAATGATTTATATTTTGACACTAAAATCATTGAAGCAAGCAATTTGATTTATTTTAATTTTATAATTACAGGTGTGATTAATAATACCTCACCAAATTATACAATTGATTTTACTCATGAAAGTAAAATAACTTATGATACTTCAACAGGTATTTTACAAGGCATGTGGTTTTACTCAGAAGGTTCAGGAATTTTTGATAACCAATCATTAGAATATTCATTTGAATCACATACAGAAATAGAAAATTACGATCTACCAGGTTTTTACTCCTTTAATCTAACAAAGAATTGTTTGATACTTATATTTGTCATGATTGCCTTATCATTTATTTTTGTGTTATTAATTATATCAATTAGAATAAAAAGAAAATAAGAAAAATCACTTTTTTGATTTTCCTTAATTTAAATGATGCTTTTAGGTTATTTCGAATTTCGTTTTTTTCTTATTATTATGATTGCTAGATTAACAAAAGTAAGTACAGGTAAGAAATATACTACACTAGGTAAACTAGCTTCTACAGTAGTAAAATTACCAAGAATAAAATCGATTGTTAAATAAATTTCTGCATCGACCCAATCTAAATGATTTTGACCTTTGTCAATTTCAAATACTTTTTTACCATCATATCTTGGAGTTCCAGCTGGTCCATACCAATGAGTTTTTTCTTTATCCATTAACCAAGGATCGGGAGTTAATTCATCCCATTCTTTGCAATTAATACCAAAGAAAGGTCTGCCTGGATAGTGAATCCCATATAATGGCCTTGTTATTTCATCATACATTTCAAGCCACACGCCAGTAACCATGTCCACTCCTATCCACGAATATTGACTGCCTGAATCACCATCAAGAACACCATCGAGGGGAGTATGCTCACCATCACTATGAAACATATACAAATTGAAATAACCATCAGATGTATCACTTCCATCATCAAGATCTACATTAACTCTAAAACTATCAATACGTAATTGGAAGGCATAAGGATTTGATAGATATGTGTGATTAAAAGAACCTAAATTACCAAAATGAGTCGCAACAACATCTGCTGGATTATAGAAAATTTCACCAGCATATGATGGACCATCATCCATGTCATCCCATCCCCATGGTGGATTAGCACTATCTTCACCATAATCATCTCCATCAAATGCTTTAAAATTACCAAAAGTTTCTCCTGGGCCATAAGGACCATATCTTTTTTCCCATAAAACATCAATACTTGTCAAGGCATAACTTACATTCCTATCATTACCTGATAGGGGTTCATGACTTCTACCCATTGGTTTATAGATAACTCCATCAGTTCCAGGGAAATCGCTGTCCTCCCATCTCTCATCGCCATAAACTCCATGCCCTTTTGCCTCAGCATAAACAATTGGATGACCATGTGAACTGAAATTGAAATTCAAATAATAATTGTTAACTACTTCAAATTCGACATCACCATCTATATCATCATAATTATCTGTTAAATTAGCTGATGCAGGCGTTTCATAATCGATATATTGATAGAAATTTGTATGAGCTTCTGTAATCATACAATAAAATTGCCCCCAATCAGTTCCATCTTTTTTCACTACTACAAGAACACCTTCCATATCATTTTCATGTTGGAATAAACCAGTTTCAGACCAGTCTCTTGGATGAAAATCATAATAGCCTATGAACCAATGTGTTTCAGTTTCTAGTAGTGAGTAATAGATAGTTGCATTTAGTGGATACGAACCAAAATTATTCCAATTATCATTTCCTATCCAATTACCATCATAATCAAAATTTGTTATATAATCAGCTTCATAATTTGTACTATCTGTATCTTGATACCAGACAGGTGCCCAATAATAAATCAATTCATTTATTGATTCTGATTCTACTAAATAATCACTTGTTGTTCTTAGTGGAACAACCATTATTTGTGAAATAATTACAAAAGGGATTATTATTAGTGCATAATATTTCATTTTCATTGTTTTTATCCCCCAAAACTAGTTATTTGCATATTGGTGAAACTAGTTAAGATTTTACTAAATATTAGATAAAACATTAGTGCAAATAAGAATTTCTAAAGGAAAACCAAAATCAAGATAAATTCAGAAAGATTATGTTAATTATTAATTTAACTGAATGGTCTTGGAGTGATTTAATTTGACAGAACCTAAATGCCCGGAATGTAGTAGTAATGAATTTGAATATAGATATATTTTTCCTGAAGGAAAAACCAATGAATGGAAAGAAAGGCGCATTCAATACAAAGCAGATGGTCGAAATGAACAATGGATTGAAAATGTTAAAAGACAATTCAATGAACCTAATCCTTGTGCAATAGTTTTTTGCATAAAGTGTGGTTTTATTATAGGGGTTGCTAAATAATTTAGTGAATTATCTTTCAGTATTCATATAGCGAATAATATTCCATTTAAAATAATTCTTTGTTTTTCTTCTTCGTTTTATTTTTGATTCTTTTTTAGGCAATTTTATAACTCCATTTAGATATTCAAGTTAATCATACACTAAAGTTACTTAAAATTCCTCATCAATTTGAAAAAAAATTGGTATTATTAACTAAGAATTTTTTTGGAAAAATTATAAAAGGTAGTGCAATTATTGATTCACCATGTTAAAAAAGAGGAATAAATCAACAGTTAGTGAAAATAATTTATTTGTTCCAAATCCACCATCTAAAGGAAAAAGATCCAGATTAGTGGTTTTTGGCACTTTTGATATCATCCATCCTGCGCACCTAAAGTTTCTTGTTGAAGCTCGATCTGCAGCAAATTGTCCAGAATGTGAATTAGTTGTTGTTGTTGCTCGAGATAGTTCAATCAAGCGAATTAAAGGTCATCCACCCATTTTTGATGAAGAGAAACGATTGAAATTAATAAGTGGTTTACGTGTTGTAGATTATGCTCAATTAGGAAATGAGGGAGAAGAACCATTTAAAGTAATTTTAGAGTTAAAACCAGATCATATAGTTTTAGGTTATGATCAAGTAATAAATGATAAACCTCTTTTTGATTTTATAGATGAATTTAATTTGAAAGTAAAGATTCATCGTCTCCCAAAATACGAGAGTGGTGACCTTAGTAGCTCATCAGAAATAAGAGATAAAGTATTGGAGATTTATGAATTAAATAAAAAAAATAAAAATTAAGAAGAGAAATTTTTCCCTTCATATTACATTTTAACCCAGAATATTTTCAGGAATTTTAACTTTTTCGATTTTCTTGAAGTCATTTTTTTCTATAGCAGCAATGCTTTCCAGAACAGATTTTTGAGAATCACTTGTTATTATGCATTCATCGCATTGCACATAATTAGCTATTTCATTAAGTAGTTGTTTATATTCCTCAATTAAGCTATCATCTACTATTGTTAAACCTTCTATACCTAATTCTTTTAGAGATTCTATTATTGGTTTCTCTTTGTCTGTTACTTTCCCAATAATAAATGCATCACGTTCTAAAGGATTATTGTATTGATAAAATCGTGGGATATTTTCTACATCATCACTAACTTCTCTTGCAGTTATCTTCTTCTCTTTTATTGATTTTTGCAGCATTAGATATGGAAGTGATAATTCATATTCCCCTAATTTACCAAAATCACCAATACGCCATAATTTTGGTGGCCTAAAAGTAGAGCCTGTTCTTTCTAAATAATTTTCATGTAAGACTTCTAAAAGGGATTTGCCAACATGATCTTTTTGTTCTATTATTTCATCAGCCGTAATATCATATAAAATATTATCTGAAAATAGAAAATTGTCAATATTTGTACTCATTTGTTCTGTGGCAAAATCAATGCTACTTACAACAGGATAAAAATAACTTGCATTATCTATACCATGAGTAGCTACCATTAAATTCCAATAAAATGTTGATGCTTCATTTGTTTTAATATCTGTCCAGAAATTTTTCAAGCTATCATTTAGTAAATCTTGGTATGAACTATATTGTGGACCTCCATTTACAATAATATGAAGAGCCATTCTTCTTTCAACTAAAATATTCTCTTTAAATAAATCAGCGTGTCCACAATGAGATTGTTTCATTAACCAATTTAGAGCTATATATTGAATTAGAGATTTAATGAAGGTATCAACAAAAAGTTTAGGATATTGGTATCGTAATTGTAAAGCTTTACCAATGTATTGAAAATTAGATGAGTCTAAAGATTTACCAATTTCATATAATTTTTTACCTTCTATAATTGTTATCTCATTAAGAAGCTTAAATTGCTCATAAGGAGATAATCTAAATAAAGAAATTTTTATGTTATTATTTCTGACTAAATTGGCAACATATTTTCTAGCAATATCCGGTTCGATGCTCATTGGTTTAATTTTATTAGAAATAGGTATGCCAACTAAATTTACTATATGATTAGAATGCAAGAGATTGTTTACAAGTAATTTAACTTCATGGCATTTTTCAACAGATAAAATTCCAACTATAATATCTTTTCCAATGCTTCCCCTTCCAGTAACTCCCAAACTTAGATTACAGTCAATGTTTTCACTCATTCTATCCCTCTCCTAGAGATAACTCATGTGAAAATTTAGTAATGTATATATAACTAATAATTGCTTATTAGTATTCTCTCTTAACATTATTTTATAACAACAAAAGTAAATAAATTATCATACTTTTTAAAAAATGATTAGAATTTAGGGAAGCTTTTTCTTGTAATTAGCTAATTTTTCGGATAAATTAACCATTGATTCCTTTAAATCATGTGCTTGTTGGGCATTTATTAGATCAGTTCTACTTCTATTTACTAAATTTCTACCAACATCAAGTTTTGATCTCAAAGGTCCAACTAACATTTTAGTATAATCAACTGTCATCAATTCAGAGTAAAGAAAATCCATGTATTCAAAAGCTCTTTTTGCATTTTCAAAATCTTGCATTCGTAAAGAATCTAGCATATATCGACGTAATTCACCAATTGTATCACCAGCTGCTAGCATATAAGAGGTAAAATTAATTTGACAATCCTCTACAGAAGGTATTTCATCCTTACGAACAATTGAACTGATAAAAAGAGCTTCACCAAGTTCTTGAGCAACATCATCTAAACCCCTCCAACATTCAAGAGTTTTTATTCCTTTGATTTTTTTAATCATTATTTTATTCTTGCTTTGAGCTTCGTGAATTTTTTCATCTGTTATTTTAAACTCTTTTCGATGCAACGATTTAATCGCTTCACTACAAATTCTAATAATATTCCTTTGCATTTGCAAAACTTCATCTCGAGCCTTATCCTCTTCCTCAAGTTTGAGTTTAATTTGCTTCATAGAGTACTCAAATTTTTCTGTCTTCATTATTAATAAACCCATAAAAATAATTCGATAATAAGTTAAAAATCCATTCCTCAATAAGTAATACTTTCAGTCATCTCAGCAATAAAAACGTAAGTTTAATCATATGTAAAAGTAGGTGATTAGCAATACTTTCAGCAATCAGTCTCATCTTTTTATATTAGAATGTATAATAAATTACAAAGAGGAGCGCGAAAATGCAATCAAGAAAAAAAATTATTCAAAAAGTGTTGATAGAAACAATCCAAGCAAAAGTGACCTTAAAGCTAGCTCCTTGTCCTGAATGTGGAGGTATGTTAAGCTTCTATTTGGATTGTCCATTTGGCGATGGAAATATAGTAAATCCAGAAATTTGTCATGAGCAATGTAATGTAAAATGTGAAGCATTAGTGTATTGTGAAAGCTGTGATTTTGAAGATTTTATTGAATTATTTCCAAAAACAGGACTACCTTTGAGAAAGGACCTTGAGGAAAGAGATGCAGTTTAATTTTTTTAAAAGAAAAGATTAATTTGGCGGAGGAAAACTAGTCTTCTTCCGGCAAATCTGGGATTATAAGATTTTCATCAAAATCTTCATCATAATCTGGAAGATATTTATCTCCTGGTGGTAATAATTCAGGATGTTTAGCTAAAATTCGTTCGATTTTCTGAGCAATAAACACTAGAGTAATTGCTTGTGAAACATATGCTTCTCCTTCTAATACAGCCATCACCAAAGCATTTTGGCCTGCACTAACAGCAACAATGTGTTTATCTCCAGGGACATTAATTTGAATGTCTCTTATTCCCTCTAATTTTAGTAAATCAGAAACATATTCAGAAATATGAACAATCCCCGAAGCTGCTGCACTTAGAGCTTCTTTAATATCTTCAGAATCATCTGGAGAAAATGTTTGAATCGGAATTCCTGATCTTGATGCAACAACGATTGTATTTACACCTGTCGTATTTGAGAAATCGGACAGGATAGTTTCTATATCTTCCATTTTACACCCATCTTAATGAAAGCTGTTTAAGATTATTTATTTTACTGTTAATCATTTATAGTGCTTTTTTGGCATTTTAAGTTTCTCTTTTTAAAGCTTTTTTTTTGGTATTTTTACTTCAAAAGCATGAAAAATTACTTTTGGATTATTTGTTATTATTGAATCAATATTCAATTTAGCTAATTTAATTGCCTTTCTTGGATTATCAACTGTCCAAGTTCTTATTGATAAATTAAGCAAGTTTGCTTTTTCAACTAAATTCTTTTTTATTAAATTCTTTCTTGGATGAATTCCATCTATTTTGATTGTGTTTTTCAAATGCTCGAGATTTGATTTGTTAATTGAATAAATATAAGCTGTTTGAATTTTAGGATCAATTTCTTTGATTTTTTTAATTGCAGGAATTTTAAAAGAAGATATAATTGCTTTTTCAATTAAATTAAATTCATTTAAGAGTTCAACTAATTGTTTTTCTAATCCTAATTCTTTTATTTCTATATTTAACAAGTATTTCTTTCCAAATTCTCTCAAGACTTCCTTGAGTAAAGGTATTTTTTCACCTAATCCAAAATCAAATTGAAGTAATTCTTCAAATGTATGTTCTTTTACTAATCCAAAACCATTTGAAGTTCTATTTATGGTATCGTCATGAATTACAACAATTTCATTATCAGCTGATAAACGTATATCGAATTCAATCCCATTTGCTCCATCATTGAAAGCACGCTTGAAAGCTCTCATAGTATTTTCAGGTTCTATTGCTGATGCTCCTCTATGCCCATATATTTTTGGAAATATCATTTTAATCATCACAATTAATCATGAATAATTGTAAAATTGCCTATTTATTGAATTTATTTTAATCATATGAGGAATAGATAAAAATATATTTCTTCAATTTAATACAAAAGACATTATGGAAATAAGTGATGCTCTAAATAAAATAATCGAAATAGTTCAAAAAGAACTTGAAAATCTATTTGTTGCTAATGGTATTAAAAGAAATCAACTTGGTGCATTTAGTGAATTGTTCTACAATGAATTTGATGATTATTTAACAAATGCTGGTAAACGCGTCCGACCTTTTCTTACAATTAATGCTTTTGATGCTGTTGGTGGTGATCATTCCACGGGAAACATCATTAGAGCTTCCTTAGCTATTGAATTATTACATAATGGTTCACTTTTACATGATGATGTCATTGATAAAGATGAAACAAGACGAGGAAAACCAGCTTTTCACGTAGTATTTCGTGATATATACAACAAAAAGAGAAAAGAGAAAAGAAATCGTGCTGTTGATTTTGGGGAAGCAATGTCCATTTTTGCAGGAGATTTGTGTTTCCCTTATGCCATTGAAAGTATAATTCAAAGTGGATTTCCAGAAAGACTTAGAATAAAAGCACTCCAATCATTTACCCAAGCCTTTAGAGAAGTCATTGATGGAGTTATTATTGAAACTGGGGATGCTCTACTACATGATGGGAATGAATCCACTTATAAAAAAATGATTTCACTAAAAACTGGAGCATTGATTCGTAAAGCAATTGAGATTGGAGCAATATTGGGAAATGGTACTCTAGAACAAATAGAGGCATTAGTAAATTATTGTAATGGTATTGGTTCTTCATTTCAAATACAAGATGATATTTTAGGTATATTTGGTGATCCCGAAGAATTGGGCAAACCAGTTGGGGGAGATATAAGAGAAAATAAACAAACAATTCTAAGAATACATGCAATGAAAAATGGTTCCAAAGAACAAGTTAAACGATTAGAAGAATTAATGGGTAAAGAAGATATTACAGATGAAGAGATTAAAGAAGTGCAAAAGATTTTCAAAGAAACTGGTGCTGTAGATTATGCTTATCAAATGATAAAAAAATCTACTGATGAAGCTATAAGTGCTTTGGATAAAGCAGTACCTACATTAAAAGAAAAACCAAAAACAAATTTCATTGCTTTAGCGAAATATTTAGAATCAAGGAAAAAATGATTTTACTTTTTTAATTAATTTTTAACAAAATTTTAGTTTATATATTGAAAATTCTAACATTTTTACAAGCAATAGGTTTTGGGTTTGAGAAGTTCGATGAACGAGAAGGTTATGAAAAAATCTCTTAAAAAGAAATCCAATGAAGATGAAGAGTTTAAGGAGAATGAAATTAGGTCTAATCTTCGATATTGTTGGCAAAGAGCAATGGCTTATGCATTGGAATATAAACCAACAATCCAAGAAGTGAAAGAAGAACTTGAAGGATCATTTCTAGCATTTATTCCAATAAATAATTCTAATAGACGAGAATACCAACTAATTATAAGTCAAGTATTCAATAAAATTCTGGGAAAATTATTCACATCAAAAGATGTTACAAATATCGATTTTGAAAATGAGTTTATTGAATTAGCAATTAGGCAAATTAAAAATTTATTAAATTAATCTTCATTAGAAAATTCAGAAAAATTGTTTTAAATCCATTAACGATTTACCAAATAAAAGAAATTATTGGAAGTCATTATTTTGGATGTTTTAGTTATAGGTGGTAGTCGCTTTAGTGGTAGAAAAATCATTGAAATATTGGTTGAAAGAGAACACTCTGTAACAGTTTTAAATAGAGGAAAATCGGAAAAAATTCTTCCATCCTTTTATGAGCAGAAAGAATATAATTACCCGAAAAATGTTAGGATAATTCAAGCTGATAGAACTAATGAGAAAGAATTTTCAGCAGCACTTAAAGGAAATAATTACTCGGCAATTATAGATACTTGTGCATTTAATGAAAATGATATTCAAAATGTATTAAATATTTCATCGGATAAATTAGAAAATTATGTTTTTATCAGTACTGCTAGTGTTTATGATGAGGAAAAAATAAACATCTTACCAATTAAGGAAAATGATCCTATTGGTTCAGAAGCTGATGATTGTCCAGTACCATATAGCAGAGATAAACGACGAGCTGAAAATCTATTAATGAAAAATTATAAGGAAAATAATTATCCCATTACTATAATTAGACCAACGTATATCTACGGACCAAATAATCCAATGTATCGAGAATATTATTTTTTTGACAGAATCATGGATGAAAAACCAATCTATATGCCAGGTGAAGGAGAATATTTAATTGATTTTGCTTTTGCAAGAGATGTTGCTTGGTTAGTTACTACACCATTAGAAAACAAAAAAGCAATTGGTCAAAGCTATAATGCAACTGGAGGAGAAGCAATTACTTTAAATAACTATGTTAAAATTGTAAGTGAAATTGTAGGTAAAAAAGCTGAAGTTATACATTATGATCCAAAAATTCTAGAAAAGGATGAAATGAAACCTGAAAATTGGAATCAGATGTTCCCATTTTCCTTTAACATGCATTTCTTTCTTAGTAAAGAAAAAGCAGTAAAGGATTTAGAATATGAACCAATAAAATTCAAAGAAGGATTAAAACAAACTTATGATTGGTATCAAAAGAATAGGAATTATGATTGGAAAGGTGATTATACTTTAGATAAGAAAATTGCTAAGGAAATTAATTAACATAATATTAATTACATATTATAAAAAATAAACAAAAAATTGATTTTAGAGAAAAACAATAATAGAATGATTAAAGTGATAAATGATGAGAAATTAAAGGAAAGGAAAGAGGAGTTAATAGCAAATTATGTGAGAAATGGATATTTAAAATCTGAAGAGGTAATAAGAGCATTTAGAATTGTACCAAGAGAATTTTTTATTGGATCAAATCCAAAAAGATATGCTTATCTAGATAGACCTTTAGGAATTTTAGGAAATCAAACTATTAGTGCGCCACATATGGTTGCAATGATGGTTAGTAAAGATGTATTAGATTTACAAGTGGGAGATAAATGCTTAGAGGTTGGTGGAGGATCAGGTTATCATGCTGCGGTTATTGCTGAAATTATTGCTCCCACAAGCACTGATAAAAGTAAATGGGGTCATATTTACACAATTGAAAGAATAAAAGAATTAGTTGATTTTGCAGAGAATAATCTAAAGGCTTCTGGTTACGATGATCGTGTAACAGTTATTCATGGTGATGGTTCTCTTGGATATGAACAAGAAGCTCCTTATGATAAAATAACAGTTGCTTGCGCTGCACCTGAAATTCCTCCTCCTTTAATAGATCAGCTAAAACCAGGTGGGAGATTAGTTATTCCGGTTGGTGGTAGAGGGTATTATCAAGAATTAAAAGTAGTTTATAAGGAAAATGATGGTACTATTAAAATTAGGAATAAATGTGGTGTAGCATTTGTACCACTTATTGGAAAATATGGTTACTAATTATGAACTTGGACTGGAAAAGAATTCTGTTAAGCTTCTTTGCATTTCTTCTTCTTTTATAAAATATTCATCAATTGATTCATTAAACAATTGTAATCGTTGTTTGATATAGATTGATAAATCATAATCTTTAATCAATTTTTGTGCTAAATCAAAATATTTCGTAACAGTTTTTTTATGAACAGTTAGTAATAATTTACCTCCATCAGAACATTTTGTGCATTTACCAGTTAATGGGATTCGTCGATATTTCGTATTGCATTTTATACATCTAAATGTTTGAGTACCAAAAGCTCGTAAACAACCAATCATATCCTTAAAGAAATGTCTGTTTAATATTCTTTCAGCAACATCTTCTGGTTCAACTGCACGAATTAATTTTGCTACTTCTAATTGTGATTCTAATTTTTCAGCCATTGTTCCTTTTTTATAAGAAGTACTTGCAGGACCAGTATTAATGCAAGAAGTTTCATGTGTATAATAGAAGTTTTCAAATTGCTCTGGTGTTTCCAATCGATTAGCAATTAAATCGATTATTTGAGCTATTTTCTTAGAATCAATGAAATTGAATGATTGTTCATAGAATTCTAGTGGATAACGACGAGTGCAATCAACTGCATGTGATTCATCATCAACTTCCATAGGATTTAGAATTATGCCTAATGTTAAAGGTGCATCCATTGATCCACCTCGAGTAATTGGTAGAAAATGTTTTGAAAAATCTAAAAATCCTTCCAACATTAAAATAACTGCATCTTCATCTCCATCACAATTTCTTCTTTTTGCTGCATGCCAATAAGGATGTGCCAAATTACCTTTAACTGAAGTAAACCCAATTATTCGACCAGTAATTCCAGAAGAAGTATGAGGAGCTATTCCAATAACTAAATGCCCTATTAAATCGGTTATTCTTTTTATGTTATAGAATCTTGGTAGATCATATACTGTTTCCAATAAATCATCAACATACCTTGAAACTCGTACTAGAAATTCACCATTATCTAAGTTCAAAACAACATCTTGTATTTTTAATTCCAATATCTGATCTTCATTTGTTAATGGTTTTCCATTAATATCTTTTTTATAACCTAACTCGAGTAACTGCTCAATGGTGGCACTTACTTCTTTAGGCTTGAAATGCATTAAAGGTATATCAGTAGAATCAAATCTTGTTGTTCCATCTTTGTAAACGTAAAGCTCATGTCGAGCTCTTAAAAATCCCTTTTCAAGAATTTCAGGAATTTTGCTCTTATTCATTAATTTCTTGACACCTTTTATCTCAGAAGATAAATTATTGCCAAGCTTTTTCTTCACTCGAGAAATTTCATCATCCAAATTAACCATACGAGTATTATATGAAACAGTTGGTCTATTACATATTTCACAAAAATTCTCTGTAGATTCTTTACCACAAGTTGGACAACTTAATGAATCTACTACTGCTTCTTGGCATTTTGGACAATGTGATAAATGAGTTAAAATATTGCAATTTGGGCATTCTTTTTGGATTACAGTTACTTCTATTTCTTTCTTTTTAGCAGCTTCTAAAATAAGTCGTCTATTGCCTTTTCCTTCTTCTTCAATAGGAAATAATGAATGGACTTTGACAGACATCACACGTTGTTTAGCTTTTTCTGGTCTGCCCATTCTCGCACCTGAATAGATTGGTATTTTCATTTTAATTTCAAAAGGTACAAGATACTCAAA
>JAEOUJ010000453.1 GCA_016839405.1 Candidatus Gerdarchaeota archaeon
AAACAATTACAAGAAATCGACCAGTTGATCGTTTATGGGAAATTCAAAGAAGCAGAAGAGATAATTACTAAAGCAATTAAGAAAAAAGACATCAGTAAAGAAGAAGAATTACGTTTTCTTGTCTATAAAAGTGAGTTAGAATTATATTTTGGAAACTATGATGAAAGCATCCAACTAGCAGATTACATACTAAAGAACAGCAAGGAAATAGATAATCCACTGCTTATTGTTGATGCTCTTACATGGAAAGTAGCTTGTTCTTTTCTTAATGGCAAAACCAAAGTGTCAAACAAAAGTTTTGAGGATGGATTAAAACAACTATCCAAAATAACGAATCTTCCTGCTAAAGATGTTGCTAAACGAAAATCTCGACTACTATTTTGGCAAGTATTCGCAATACTCTATCTAGGTAATTTTGAGAAAGGGTTGGAGCTTGCTAGTGAAGCGCTTTCTTTTGCAGAAATTAGTGGCTACAAAAATTTGATATCGCGTAGTTTTCTTGTGATGGGAGAGTGTTATTATATGCTTGGTAGAGGAGAAAAAAGAGATGAATGCTTTGAGAAAGCATTTAATCTAGCTACCAAGTTAGATAACAAATACCTTACAGCTATGTATTACTTATTAGTACCTCGAACATATAATTGGTTTAAAGAACCTGAAAGAGCAGAGGAATCATACAAAAAGGGTTTTTCTCTCGCTGAAGAAATAGGGACTAAAATGCTGTTTATTTATAAAACTGATTTTGGATGGTTTTATCGTGTAAGATTTCAATTTGATAAAGCTATTAAATATTTTAAAGAAGCAATAGAAGCTGCTCCTTTTATAAACTGGATTGCCAATAATAATATTGGTTATACTTATTTCTTAAAATACGAACTTAAACAAGCTCGAGAGTATTATTTGAAATCAATGATATTTTGTGAAGAAATCAATGATAGATATCAATTACCGGCTTCTCTATTTCATCTCATTCAAATTACAATAGAGCTAAATGAACTAGAACACGCAAAAAAGTATTTGAAACGACTAAAAGAATTAAATGACGAAACAGGCTTTGAACGAATTAATCATATATATAGAGGAGCAACTATTTTGGTTTTAAAAGCTAGTGGAAAGATAAGTGATTTAGCAAAAGCAGCAGAATTATTGGAAACTTTCTTGATTGAGGAAAGGTTCGTTTATTCTCCAAAATTAAACCTCTTATACTCACTTTTAGAGATTCGTTTGAAGGAATTACAATTTTCTCCTACTAAAGATAATTTGACTGAAGTTCAGAAACGATTATATCATTTAGAGGTAGAAGCTGAAGAACGGCAATACAAAAGATTTCTTATTGATATCTACCGCTTACAATCACAACTTGCATTAGTTGAATTAGATGTTAAAAAAGCAATTGAAATACTGGATAAAGCACAGCAATTAGCTGATGAAATTGAAGTGGAATTATCAAAGAAGAGAATAAAAGAAGATCGAAAAAAGATTGATCAACAGTTAACAGAGTTTAAGAAATTTCATGAACAACAAGCTCCGATTAAAGAGACAATAAAACTTGTTACACTAGAAAATACAGCTCAAAATATTAAGCAAGAAACCGTGATAGAAGAACGAGATAAAGAAACAGGGGAAATCATTGAGTACCGCAAACTCTTCACCTTAAAGATTTGATTCTTAATCGTCCCCCGCGCGTTCACATCGCGTCCCCCGCACCAGTTCTTTCTTGAGAAGGTTTAAATTTTGTAATTGAGATGTTTTACTATTACCCTTGGGGGAAATCCTTTGTCATCAGATATAGAAAAACAACTCAAAGAAGTTGAACAGCTTGTCTATCATGGAAATTATCAAGAAGCACTAGTTATTATAGAGAAAGCTTTGAAAATGAAGACTCTCAGTAAAGAGGTAGAACTGTGTCTTCTTGTTTTTAAATGTGAATCAAAAATGTACTTAGGAAATATAAAAGAGTCTCTCAAGATAGTAAATCAGGTATTTGAAGATAGTAATACTCTAGATTATCCTCTAATACAAATTAATGCTTTAGCCTTAAAATCACAAGGAACATACATGAGTGGAAAAATTGAAGAGGGAAAGAAGATAGCTGAGGAAGCATTAGATTTTATATCAAAAAAAGAGGATTTACCTAAAAAAATAATTGCTGCTCGAAAAGCTTACCTTCTAGCAGTTATTGGAAGTGCAACTCATGTACTTGGCAATTTAGAAAAAGCCTGTGAAAATTATGAGAAAGCTTGGATATTAGCCGAAGATAGTGAAGATAAATGGATGATAACTTTTATATTGGCTGGTTTAGGAGTACTTTATTTTACATCTGGTAGAAGAGAAAAAGCAAATGAATGTCTAGAAAAAGCTCTAGAATATGGTGAAGAATTAGGGAATAAATTACTCATCGCATTATGTTATTTGTATAAAGGAGTGAATGAAAGGCAAAAAAGAGAATTTCAAAAAGCTATAGAATTTTATGAAAAATCTTTTGCAATAACTGAAGAATTTGGTAGTACTGTATTTCTAGCTTACAAGAATCAATTAGGGGATACATATGAAGCAATGTTTCAATTGGATAAAGCCTTGGAATGTTATCAAGAATCTCTAAAATATGAAGTAATGCTGAAGTATATGTCCTATGCAAGTATAGGTTATATTTATTACTTGAAATCCGAATTTGAAAAAGCACAAGAAAATTTCTCGAAGTCATTGGAAATTTGTGAGAAGATGAATAATAGATTCTATATCCAAGTGGTTCTTTATTACTTAGTATTAGTTTCTATTGAGTTAAGTTATTCCAAAAAAGCACAACAATATTTGAAACGATTGGAACAATTAAGTAAAGAAACAGGAATGAAACATATAACTCAAAGGTATCATTTAGCTACTATTGAAACTCTAAAAGCCAGTGGAGATATTGGAAATTATGGGAAAGCAGTAGAACTATTAAATACATGTTTAAAAGATTATGATTTACCTTCACATTTGCGATTGGAAGCTTTATATTCTCTTATGGAAATTCGCTTAATGGAATTACAGCATGCACCAAGTGATGAAGCATTAAAAGAAGTTCAAAAGAGGCTTAATCATCTAGAGGTTGAAACTGAAGAACAAAAACAACATTTCCTTCTTGCCAATGTATATCGCTTGCAATCACAACTAGCATTAGTTGAATTAAATGCTGAGAAAGCGATTGAATTACTTGAAAAAGCTCAAATTATTGCGGATGAATTTGATCTTGAATTATTAAGGAAGAGAATAAAAGAAGATCAAAATAAAATAGAAGATCAGATTGGAATGTGGAACAAGTTACAGAGTCAAAAAGCTCCAATAAATGAAACAATC
>JAEOUJ010000454.1 GCA_016839405.1 Candidatus Gerdarchaeota archaeon
ATTTTTAATGATACAGCTTATAGAAGAAAAGTTGAATGGTTAAATAACAGCAATCCTGTGCCTTTAGAAAAAACTGTACCTGAAGTTCAAAAACGGTTAAAAACATTACAGTCAGTTATCGAAGCCACTGATTTATATCAGGAAATTGAATTTGCTATGCGAATAGCCTAAAAATACTTTTTCCTCTCGTTAAATTTCAGTAGAAAATATTTGTTTGTTTATTGGTTAGTCTTTAGGCTTCTTACTAGGTATGTAAAATGCTGTTGGAGCGTTCTTTGGTGTTTTTCCTTTCTTAACCTCATGATAATAGGCATAAGTTAATGGTTCACCACTTTTAACTACTTCTCCACCAACAACTTTTGCAATAAAGAGAGTATGAGTCCCGCAATCAATGGCATCTTTAACAACAGCTTCAATATATCCTAATGAATGATCCATTATAATTGGAACATCTGTTATAAAAATCTCATATTTCAATGGGTCTTTGAATTTATCATATGTATGACCTGTGTGAAAACCAAAACGACCTATGAATTTCATTGGAGTGTCTTTTTCTAAGATTGACGCTGTAAAAACACCACTTTCCATAATATAATCATGAGTTAGATTTTCTTTGCAAATACTCAAAGCAATCATTTGAGGTTCAGAGGTAATTTGGAAGATGGTATTTACAATTAATCCATTAAATTTTCTTTCCCTATTTTTCGAACAAACGACAAATAATCCATAACTTATTAATCGGATACTTTCATAAAATTCTTTCATACCAAGTCTTCCATCTATTGCTAAATCTGTTGTATGATATTGTTTTCTTACAATTTAAAAAATTCCGTTTTTAATAGTTCAATTATTAGTATTTGCTTGTTTTTTAATCAACAAAGAAAATAAATTAAAGTAATAGATATTTTCAGAAAATTGATATTTATCAATTATACTTCTAAATAATCCATTACTTTTGAATTAAATTCAAGAACCTTTATTTGATCATAGGTTATATTTGAGAAAAGCTGTGAGAATTTCCAGAAAGCACTATTAGGTGAAATTATAGCTTGGAAATTACTTTCATTATACACGATGTTCACTATATGATTAATTTTCATCGATTCCACATACAAAGGATAGAATTTCTTTAAACCATTAATTGTTCTTGCATCAGCAAATACAATCAAGTTTTGTAATCCTCGGTCAATAAAATCCATTAAAGCTAAATAAATTGGATTTAAACTTGGATCTAAATCCTTAAACTGGAAATTTTGAACGTCAATAGAATTTGTAACATATTTTCCCAATGGGCTAAGATAATATGGTCCGCTATTTTTTTCAAAATCTACTAATCCAAGATATTCTCCAATATTTGCTAATACTTTACCAATAACCATTTCATTAAATGGAATGTAAGCTCCTCTTCTAATTATATCAGATTTTATGATGTTTTTTATATCAGTAGTATTTTTTAAAATCTGAGAACCAAGTGTTGATCGAATATCATTTAAATCTGAGCCGGTATTTTCAAGTAAATGTTTTAAGAAAATTTTGAAGGGCAACCAGGTGAGAAAGAATGGTGTTAGTGGCTGAACAATTGACTGTTCAGGTTTTTTGTTTTCTAGTAAATATCGACCAAAATTAGTTAAAGAGTGATATTCATTTTTTGATTCTTGATCAAGTCTACTTTTAATAATGCCAATATGTTGGAATAAATTGAAAACGGTTTTTGCTACATCTGACTTATGCCCTAATATTTCTCGGCCTATATCAGCTGTTATTTCACTTTTTTGGACCATAGTTTCAAGCAATGGTTCAATATATTTCATATCAGCAAAAGCTATCCTTGTTGATTCCAAATAAGCTTGTATAGCAACATATTTCGGTAATATCATTATTCTTCCCATCTTCATAACGCGCTAAAAACATTAATTCAATTGTTAATTATAATTTTTACTGAGATGATCTGTCATAAACAGCAATTTTTCATTATTTTTCTTAAAAATTCAACATTTTCAAATAAGGCTTATTAATTTGTTGGAAGACAGTAAATCTATTCACCCATCAGCTTTTTAACATATTGAATTATTTCTTTTGAATCATATGTCTCTTTTTGTTTAATTTTTTCCTCAATTTCATCAATAGAATCCAAGCTTGTTTTTAAATTGTCAATCCTATCTTCATATCGATTCATACGCCCCTGGAAATGTTCTCTTGCATTTTGAATAAATGTTAGTGCTTCCTCTTTTGTTTTAAATTCTGAAAATTGTTCAATAAATAATTCAATACGACGTTTTCTTGGATGTGGAGGATAATGTTCCCCTAAAGGTGGGTGAGGTGGTGGTGTTATATCCATAAGAAAAGCAATTCTTCTTGTCCACTGCTCTCGTAATTCAGATAGGTAGTCTTTTCCCTTATCGGTTATTTTGTAAAGCTTTTGAGCTCTTCCCTCTACAATTTTCTCCTCTGAAGTTAAATAACCTAATTCTTCTTCCAAATCTCTCAATGAACGATAAACATTACTTCGTTTAATACCATAAGTTTTCATTAAATCATAGCCAGTTATGCCTTCAGATTCTTCTGATATTGTCCAGAGGATAACTAAATACATCATTTCCTTTACCATTGGCGGTCCAAAAGGCATTGTTGGACGAAAAAAGGCATAGCGCCAGAAACCTGGTCGACGAAACATATCTTATTACCATCAATAATTCTGATTTTTATTTATTAAAAAGTATTCCCAATTTGAACCTATTAAAAAAATATGATTGAGCTTTTTTCCACTTTAGGCTCAACCAAGAATTTTTGTTAGAAATAAGTGAAGTTGCATTTTTATTCAATATCATCTAACATTTTATTGGTGAATTCTCGATATTTCTTTTTTAAGATCTTTTTGAATTCATCTTTTGAGAATTCTTTCATATTACCAATTTCACCAATCGTTTCTTCAATAGATTTTTCCATTTCATCCATTCTAGACATTCTTTTTGTGAGATGTTTTCTTTGTTTATTTAATCTCTTGATTTGTATTTCAAGAAGTTCAATTGCTTCTTCTTTACTTTCAATTTCGTCCATCATATGTTTCATTGGATTTCTATATAAACCTCCAAACATAAATGGTCTGCCAATCTTATGGTGTCCATATAGTCTCATGAATGGATGATGTCTAAAACCATGCTCTTTTTGGTTTATTTTTTCTGGTTTACACATTTTATTTCACCGATTGTATATATACCAAACAAGTATATAAATATTCCTAAAATGAGAATATTATTAAAAAAAGAATATTGTCATTCTAGTCATATCTAGAAACATATATACTAGAAAGAAACTTCAATAGAATAGTAAAAAGTAATTGGTGATATTATAATTTGAATAACAAGAGAATTATTGGCATAGAATGGTTAGCTTTACTAACAGCTATATGCTGGGGTTCTGGTTCATTCTTTGGCAAACAAGCGATGAAGCTCGGACATTTATCACCATTAGTTGGAATTACCCTTAGAACATTATTAGCACTAATATTGTTTTTATTCTTGGTTTTGATATTTGGTAAGAAATTAAATGCTAATTTGAGAAAAGAATTAACACATGCTTGGAAATCATCGAAAACTGGATTATTCCAGATAATTGTTTTTGAGGGAATATTAGCAGGTGGTTTAGGTATGTTTCTCTATTATTTAGCACTTTCAGGCGGAGAACTGTCTTTAATTTTACCCTTAGCTTTTTTATCACCTTTTTGGGGAACTCTCCTATCAATAATTTTTAAAG
>JAEOUJ010000455.1 GCA_016839405.1 Candidatus Gerdarchaeota archaeon
CTTGACTTTTTCAACAATTTCGATAACATCAGTCATAATTACAACAAACTCCAATTAGTTTAGTCATTGTTTGTACCTATCACAAAAAAACTTTTCCAAATGAGTAGTTTTTAGCTTATGTTTTTTTTGTCGAAAAGTATTAATTACATTAAGTTATTGATAAAAAAGAATGTCTAAACCATCTACTTTAAAAGGTTTAAATACCTCACAATTGTGAATAAAACAATAAATAAAATGAAAAATGATAGTTTGAGAGGAGTTTATTTAACGTATGAAGAATGGATCAATTACCGTAACAGAAAAATGTCCCCTCTGCGGTAGTAAAACTGTAAAAATTGTCTATCATACAGAAGCGGGAATTGTTATTCTATCTGAATATAACTGTCAAATCTGTGGTACTTTTGTTAGAATGAATTTCCTTGTTTCAGATGATAAATAATCTAATAAAGAATGATTAACCAGATTCCACACATAGTTAGTAAAGTTCCGATTATTAGCATTAATGAGACTTTTTCTTTTAAGAAAATAATAGATAGTGGCGTTGCTATTAATGGAGATGCAGCAGTAATTGCAGCTGTCGTTGAGGCTTCTGAATATGATAAAGCAAATATGTAAAGTAAACTACCTAAAGTGTTACCAATTATTCCCGCCAATAATACCCAAACAATTCCTTTTTTAGTAAATTTACTTTTCATTTTCCCTTTATTACCTGCTAGAAAAATAGATATCGCAATTGGAGTTACACAAATCATTCTAAAGGCATTTGCTGAAATACCTGTTATATTTTCATTTAATCCTTGATCCATCATAATTGTACCAATTGCCCAGCAAGTCGCAGTTGTTATTGCTCCCAAGATGCCAAGCAGAACATTTCTTCTGATTTTTAATTCATTTTTATAAAAATCATCTTTTTTTATTCCTGTAGAATTATCTAATGGTGAAAGCAATGTTTTTTTGTTCTTATAATCAGATAACTTTGTTAATTGATTTTCAGTTGAGCTTGAAACAAGATAAACTCCCAATACTACTAATAAAACACCTTGAATTCGGAATTTATTATAAATTTCATAACCAACAATTATACCAATTAAATAAGTAAGCAAGGGATAACTTGCAGCAATTGGATAAGCTCTTGATAAATCAATTAATTGTTGGCTTAAATAAAAAATCATATCACCAATTATTATGCCCATTAATGTTCCACCAACAATTAAAAGTGATGATTTCCAATACAAGGAAAATGTTGTCTTTAAACTTCTTGTTGCTAAAATAAGAATAAAATAGAACACAGCTGAAAAAGATAATCTAATAGCGTTTATTGCAATTGGTTTAATTTTACTGCCTTGAGATTTTATTATTACATTACCAATACCAAAACAAACTGCTCCACCAATTGCTGCAATCTCCCCTAGAAAATTTGTCAATGCCATTTTGTTATCTCTTGAAGTAAACAAATCACTAAAGTAAAAAGATTTCTTAAATGTTTCATTCAAATAGTTTATTAATTAAACAAACTTTTTAAGTTTTTACAAATATTGAATTCTGAGGAATTAAATTATGACAACAGTTCAAGAAGAAGATTATCCAAGATTTAAAAATATCATAGTAAATATATCAACTATTGTTGGAGCTCTCATAGGAGTTCTATATATCTTAATTCTATTAGCTGCTTTCAACGTATTGAATTTACCTTTAATAACCGATAATTTTTCAGCTTTTGTTGGATTAGCAATTTTTGGATTTGTTATGTGCATGTCTGTTTTTGCTATAAGGGCAAATTTTCAGAAGGATTTCAAGTGGAAAAGCATTCTAACCATTTCCGCTATAATTCTAGGTACTTTGGCAATATTAGAAGTGCTTTTAGTAATTCTAACAGATGTTGGGATCATGGGTGGTATTACTGGAATAACGACCTATCCAAATGCATTTATCATATTATCAGTGATCGTATTTGCAAAATGGATTTCAGCTACAGTCCATATTTTTGTAAAAATCTAAAAAAAAGAATTAAGATATTATTAGCTAAAAGTTTGTAATCTTCCAAATATCTTACAACAGTTTTATAAAGGTTATACGATTTAATGCTTGATTACTTTATTAGCTTCAAAAATATGCGTCTCAAAAAGAAGCAAAATGAGGAAAAAAACTTGAAAATATTAGCAATAATTAGCAGTCCACGAAAAAAAAATACCTATAATGCAATAAAAACAATTGAAAGTATTCATAAAGAGAAATACGATTGTGAATATGAATATTTATTCTTAAAAAAAGTTGATTTAAAAAGCTGTAATGGTTGCCATCTATGTCTGACAAAGGGTGAGGCAAAATGCCCATTAAAAGATGATCGGGATATGATTATCGAAAAGATTGAATCAGCTGATGGAGTGATCCTCGCAAGTCCCAATCATACAATGAATGTAAATTGGCGAATGAAAAATTTCATTGACCGTTTTTCTTATTTGATGCATAGACCTCATTATTTTCACCAACGTTTTATGGTTCTTATTACAAGTGGTAGTTATAGAGGGATTAAAGAAGCAACAAATTCACTTACACATATGGCCTCAGGTGGTAAGGTAATTAGCAAAATTGGTGTCATGAACTCTCCGGGTATGAATGATAAGAAAATAAACAAACAATCTAATAAATTACAAAAAGAGGCAAAGAAATTTGTAAAAAAG
>JAEOUJ010000456.1 GCA_016839405.1 Candidatus Gerdarchaeota archaeon
GCTATACCAGAATCAAAATCGGTTGATATTACCACTGTTAGGTATGCTGTTGATAGATGTGATCCTGATATTGAATGGACAGATGAAGCTTGTGAGAGGATTGTTAAAGTTCCAAGAATCTTTATGACTACAGTTATTCGAGGAGTAAATAAACAGGCAAAAGAAGAAGGAATAACTAAAGTAACTGGAGAATTTATGGACAAGGTTCGTGATAAACGAAATTCAGAGAAAGATAATTGATCTTTAAAAATCAATTATATACCCATCATAAGCTACTTTAAAACCTTCCATTTCCACTTTTCTTCTTGCTACAGTTGTTTCTCTCAATATAGGATTAGTATGATTAAAATGAGTGAAATAAATTTCTGTATCAATACTTTTCAGTAATTCCATAGATTCTTTTATTGGAGGGTGAGGTACATCTTCATATCTACTAATCTCATTTCTGGAATAAAAAGTTCCATCAATGATTGCTATATCTGCTTTTTCAATCATAATAATTGATTCTTCTGTCCAATAATCCAAGTCTGGTAAATACACTATTTTTAAATCATGAGATATGAAATAACCAACATTATCAGCATTTTCATTTCGATGCGGGACTGAAAAAATTTCCACCTTGAAATCTTCAATTGGATGTTTAACTCTTTGTTTTATCTCAATAAGCTCTATATTGTCTCTAACTACTAAATCTTGGAAAGGATGGTTTTTACTCAAAAAATTATACATATTAGGAGAACAATATGTTTTAATTTTTTTTGCATCTAAACATTCTTTGCCAAGTGACCATAAGCCCGAGATATGACCAAAATGCGCATGGGTGAGAAAGATGCCAGAAACAGGGAATTTTTTGCTTGTTTCGAAAAGAATAGACGAGCTCTCTTTTAATAAATCAATTTGATCCTTTATATCAGGTGAAGCATCAACTAGATAACAGAATAATTTTTTTTCATCATAGAGAGCAATAGAAGGTCCATACCTTCGCAAAGATGGAAACTCTCGAGCAATCATACAATTTCTACAATAACAACTAATTTGGGGAACACCAGCATCTTGAGCTGTTCCAAGGAAAAGTAATTTCATAAATAGTAAGATTGAAAAAAGTCTTATTAGTTTTATTGAATAAAAGCTAGTATTTGATATGAAAAAAAACTAGAAATCACCTTGAAGCTCGAATTTTTTCTATTATATCTATCCAAAGTTCTAAATCACGTACTAACCAAGCAGCAGAGTCTGTTTTATTTTTATTATTTATAAAAACGACTTTTAATAATAAGCGATTTTTTGTTTTCCTTATATGCCATTTAGTAGTTTCAACTTTAACTATATTCCTTATTGGGATTCTGCATATCCGGTTTCTAGGCATCCATAATTCAAAATATAATTCTTCTTTTGTTAAAATTAAAACACCATTTCCTCTTATTTGCCAAACACCGCTAGATTCTTGCCCGAAAAAATTAGCTCCTGCAAAAAATCGAATTATCTCCTGATTTTTAAATTTCTCAAGTATTTTTTTACTTCTTTTTATAAACATTCTACATTCCTATAGGTTAATATTTTGTTTAATGAAAAAGATTACTAAATGATTATGTTATTTTATTTTTGGTTTATTTTTTTTAAAATTAATGGAAAATTCGCACATTTAGAAAATTAAGAATATATTTTAAAGGAATTACTGTTAGAAATTAATTTGAATATCAATGAAAGTAAATAGAAGTTTTATAATTGCAATTATTTGTTTAATTTTATCATTAAATTTTCTAGGTTTTATTGAAGCTAAAAAAACCATTGATATCAATAATGATTTAATTTACACTACTAATCTACTTCCAGTAGGTGCAGATACATTAGACTTTACTCTTGAGGATATTGTTACAGATACAATGATTACTTTCTCAAATTTTGAAGGTAAAGTAGTTATACTCGATTTCTTCACAACATATGGAGAAGGTGATTTAATTGTTATAGATGAACTATGGGAAGTAAAGCAAATGTATAGTTCATCAAAATTAGCAATTATTAGTATAGCAGTTGACCCTATTAATGATAATGAAGTTGTTTTAGATAATTTCACAGATTTTTATAGCATTGATTGGTACGTAGTAATCAATCAAGGGGATGTATTAGTAAATTATTATGAAATTATAGGCACACCAACAATTTATTTTATTACTCCAGAACAAACAGTTCATTATAGAATAAATTATTTTATAGATGCTAATTTTATGTCTGGCAAAATAGATGAGATTTTACCTGATGATCCTCCTACTAACACACCTACTGGATTACCTGAATTTTGGGACAATAATTGGGTTTGGTTCCTATTGGGTGGAATTGGTGTTATGTTTATATCTGGATTTTTAATTTATAGAAGAAGAATTGTTGTTCATAACAGAAAAGTTAGAGAAGAGAAATTAAAAAGAAAACAGCAGAAATTTAGAGAAAGAAATCGTTGAAATTTTCAACGATTATTTTATCATTCTTTTGGAACCAAATAAAACAGTTATTAAAGAAGCTGTAAGTAAAGTTATTGCAAAACCAATTAGCATTCCATAAGTAGGTAAATATAGATTATTTGGTTCTTGACTATTTATGAAACCTATTTGCCAAAATGGTATTAATGCTCCTGCAATATTTGAAATCCAATGGAATAATATTGCTACTAAAACACTTCCTTTTGTATTATTATATAACCAAGTATACAATATTGACATAACCATTTGTAGTAAAACAAAAGCCCAAATTGGAATGAACTGTTGAGTAGTGTCAGCAATGAAATGTAATGGTAGATGCCAAACACCCCATATAAAACCTAATAATAAGCTTGCACCTAGTGAACCAAATTTATTCTGTAGTGGATCTAAAATAAAACCTCTCCAACCAAATTCTTCACCTAGCGGACCTCCTATAAAGAAAGCAATAAAAACAACATTAATTACTAATGCCCAATTATAATAACCATCTCCGATAGTAAAACCAAATATCAATATTGAAATTCCAAAAGCTATACCAGCAGTTAATGGCAATAATAAAAAGATTGGAATTAGCCATATTTTTTTGAAATCTGTTTTTATTCCTTTTTTAAGAAGATCTTTTATTCCTTTACTACCATTAATGATTCCTATAACTATTATTGCTGAAATAGTTGGGCCAAAAGTCGCGAATCCACCAAAAATTAAACCACTCCAATCTGGCAGATTAATGTAATCATAAGTTGCCAAAACTCGTGGCAAATATAATAGCCAAGTCCAAAGAAAAGCAAAAACAAAGAAAAGTAAAATATGTTTACTTTCTATTTTTTGATCTTCATGAGTTTCAATTAATTCTATTTCATTAATAACTTCATTTTGATTGTTTTCATTAAGCATATTAGTATTACCAACTTTATTTCAAATATCAAAATAATTATCCAACTAAAATTAATTCTCTTTTAACATTTACTATTTTGTAGTTAATATAAAGTAGACTTTACCAAATCTCATTTGAATTAAGAGTAATAGTAATCTCTTTTATTTGTGTTTGTAATCTAAAAATGATTATTATGAAAGCTCATTTTCTTTTGTTTAATGGTTTTTCAGGTTTTGAATTCATTTATCCAGCATTTACACTTAGAAATATTGATAAAATTACAATTGGTCTTAATGAAAGTCCTATCTTAAGCGAGGAAAAAGTGAAATTCTATCCAGATA
>JAEOUJ010000457.1 GCA_016839405.1 Candidatus Gerdarchaeota archaeon
AAAAATCAGCAAAAGGGCAAAATTTGCGTATGATAATTAGTTTGATAATTCCATTGGCAATAATGCTTTATGTTATATTTGTTCCTTTAACACAAAATCCTGATTTCAGACCTATATTGGTATTACTTGGTACCTTCGTTTCATTCTTTTCATTCTTAGTAATGGGTCAACTGAGGAGTCGCTCAGAAAATCTTGTTCCAAAATTATTGGTTGACGTTAGCCAGCAAACTCATGCACCATTTAATGATGCCACTGGAGCCCATGCTGGTGCATTATTAGGGGACGTGCGACATGATCCCTTCCAATCAGGAGGATTGGGTACTCCAGCACATGAACGTGTTGAATCCGGCCTTATTCATAAGTCACATAAAGGAGTGTTATTCTGTGATGAAATCAGTACATTGGCTATGCGTACTCAACAACAATTACTTACTGCAATGCAAGAAAAAGAATTCCAAATAACTGGTCAAAGTGAGCTAAGTAGTGGTGCAATGGTCCGAACAGAACCTGTTCCTTGTGATTTCATATTAATTGCTGCTGGTAATTTGCCAACTTTAGAAAATATGCATCCTGCTCTACGTTCTAGAATACGTGGGTATGGTTATGAAGTTTTTATGGATGTTGACATGCCTGACACATTAGAAAATCGAAATAAGATAGTTCGTTTTGTAGCTCAAGAAGTTTCAAAAGATGGACGTATCCCTCATTTCTCAAAAGAAGCTGTTGAGGAAGTAATACGTGAATTCCGTCGTCGAGCAACAAAGAAAAACAGCCTAACACTTATGTTTCGTGAAATGGGTGGTCTTGTACGAGCAGCTGGTGATATAGCAAGAGAATCTAACGCTTCAATTACTGAAATGAAACATGTAATAGCATCTAAAACTCTAGCTGGATCCTTGGAACAACAAATCGCTGAAAAATTCATTGAAATTAAGCGAACATATCAAATTCTACTAAATGAAGGAGCAATAGTAGGAAGAGTAAATGGATTAGCTGTTCTTGGTTCCAGAAGCGGTATTGTTACTAATGTAGAAGCAGAAGTTACTCCTGCATTAAGTAGTCAAGAAGGAAAAATCATCGCAACTGGTAAACTTGGTGAAATTGCTCAAGAATCAGTTATGAATGTTAGTGCAATCATTAAGAAATGCACTAATGTTGATATCTCAAGCCATGATGTTCATATCCAATTCTTACAAACCTATGAAGGCATAGAAGGTGATAGTGGCAGTGTTGCTGTAGCAACAGCAGTTGTTTCAGCTTTAACAAATATACCTGTTAGACAAGATATTGCTATGACTGGTTCTTTATCTGTTCGTGGTGAAGTTTTACCCATTGGTGGCGCTACATTCAAAACGGAAGCTGCAATAGAAGCAGGTATTAAAACAGTAATTGTTCCATTAGGAAATTTGAGTGATATAGTGCTTGACGAAGAAAATCATAAGAAGATTACAATAATACCTGTAACTCGTTTCTATGAAGTTCTCGAAAATGCTCTTGTCAATGATGATAGTGGAATTATTGAACGCTTTAAAGTAGGCATAACCGAATTTGAGCGTGAATTAGAAACTAAATTAAAAGCAAAGGCAACTAAAGAATTCAAGAAGAAAAAGAGAGCATAATTATAAATTAAAATTCTTTAATTGTCCCTTTTATTCTCTTTCTTTTTACCGTTTAACTAATTAATCATATTGTACATTTATTATTTATGGGATAACTATGCCAAAATTACATGAAGCTAGATATTATACTGTTAAAAATAACGCTAATGTACTTTGTACTCTTTGTCCCAATCGTTGTAAAATTAAACCAGGAGAGAAAGGACGTTGTAATGTTCGACTAAATATTGAAGGAAAATTATTCTCTCTAAATTATGGTTTAACTACTTCTGGAACCATGGATCCTATAGAAAAAAAACCTCTCTATCATTTCTTGCCTGGATCTTGTGCTTACAGTTTTGGTACTATTGGTTGTAATTTATTTTGTCAATTTTGTCAAAATTGGCATATTTCTCGAGCTGATCCGGATAGTTATCGATATGGTCTAACTAAGCTGACTCCAATTGATGCGGCAAAAGAAGCAAATCGTTCGGGATGTGCTTCTGTTGCTTATACTTATAATGAACCATTTGTGTGGTATGAATGGGTATTAGATACTGCTAAAGAAGTTAAAAAAATTGGTTTGAAAAATATTTTAGTAACAAATGGTTATATAGAAAAGGAACCTTTGGAAGAATTATTACCATTTATAGATGCTGCTAATATTGATTTTAAAGGAGACAAGGAATTTTATAAAGAACTCTGCAAAGTTACTCATCAAGAAGCAGTTTTAGAAACATGTAAGATTATGAAAGAAAAGAAAATCCATATTGAAATCACCAATCTAATTATTCCAACCAAAAATGATGGTGATAACCAACTTAGAGATTTAATAAATTTCATTTTAAATGAATTAGGACCCGAAGTACCTTTGCATTTCTCAAGATATTTTCCTAATTATAAATTAGATTTACCTCCAACACCTGTTAAAACACTTATAAAAGCAAGAGACATGGCTTTGGAAGCGGGTTTAAATTATGTCTACTTAGGAAATGTTCGTGATGAATCCTATAGTGATACTTTTTGTAAAAATTGCGGTACACAGCTAATACAAAGAAGGGGTTATTATACAAGTATTAATAATCTAGCAAATAATGCTTGCTGTAAAAATTGTAAAACTTTTGCAGATATAATTTGGCAATAAATTAAGTTCTATTTTATTCTATTTTCATTCTGATTACTTTAAATAGTTGATAAAGCTATAACTATATACCACTTCGGTGGTAACTAACTAATTAGGTGATTAATTTGGAAAAACAATATTGTATTTATTGCGGATCATTAGTATCAGTGAGAGATAGTTTTTGTTATAAGTGCGGATCTAAGGTTCAACATACAAAAACAAGTAATAACTTAATTAATGAATTTCATGAGGAAAAAACCCCAGTTATAAAATCAAATTGGTCAAAACGCCATAGTAAGAAACTCATAATAATACCGATTATTTTAGGAATGATAATAATTCCAACAGTAGCTGTAAGTACAATAATATCAACACAAAAACCATTAGGAATTTTATATTATGAAATTCCCAATTCATGTGTAACGTCTATTGATTTAAACATTGATAATGATATAGGTTCAGTAGATATTATTTATGATGATAGTATATCAAATCTTTTTGAAGCAATAATAACAGTTCGTGGTGGAATCAGAGCATCAATTGATGACGCTGTGAATTTTAATCATGAAATTATTGATGAAAGACTAAATGTAGATTTCTATTTTGTAAATCATCTTGAAAATTTCTTTAATATGAGGAAAATTAGTCATGAAATTCTTATTCGAATTAATCCAATATCATTAGTGAATTATAATATCGAATTATCAACAGGTAGTATTTCTTTATTTGTTGAAAATGAAAATGATATTGCAATTGAAGATTTGTATTTATCTTCATCAACAGGATCAGTAAAGTTTCATGGTCTTGAATTAAACAATCTAACACTAGGGGATATTTCTTTAAGTAGCAGTACTGGTCGTATTGTCTTTGATTTAGAAGGTTCAACAAACACTTTTCTAACTGGATTAAACCTTGATACTTCAACTGGAAGTATTTATGCTAATTTAGGTCATTATATAACTTTGGATTGTCAGGCAGTTAATATGGAAACTTCTACCGGTTCTGTAACTTTGAATTATGAAAATATTCTCTATAATGATGATATTAATTGGATTCTTAGCACTTCTACAGGATCAATAACATTGATGATAACACAAACATTACTACCACCATCTAATGCTTCTATGCTATTTATTATTGATACTTCAACTGGAAGTATTACTTCAATCTATGAAATAAATACTGAAATAGGTATAGAAATAGAAGCAGACACTGATACTGGTAGTATTAACCTACCTAATGGTAAAAATTACTATACGTCAGATGATTTTGCTTTAAAATCCATTCAATATTCATTTGTAATGTCTACCTCAACAGGTAGCATTACAGCCAGTGTAATTTAGTTGTAATTTGAAGGAGCGCCCCACTCCTTCAAATTCAAGCTTTTCATTTGGAAGTGATTATTCTTTTCCAATTAATTCAAAAATTTTGTTAATTGCAGAATAGGCTTCATGCTTTCTCTCTGGTAAGGGAGCCCATCCCTTAGAATCACTATTTTCCATAATTCGTAAGTAAGGTTCAATTTTTTTCATTGTTTCTTTTGGCCAATTTTTGGCTTTTAATTTAC
>JAEOUJ010000458.1 GCA_016839405.1 Candidatus Gerdarchaeota archaeon
CTAATTTAGTATAATTTTCTATTGTTTTTGCCATTTTAATCCCCAACTAATCCCTAGAGATATAGTTAGGTTTGTTTTATTTTTTAAAAACCATTCGATTTTTTTGAAATCAAACTTTAAAAAAACATTCAAATCTTAATGAGAAACTATAAAAAAAAAATGAGATTAATGAAATCAAATCTCAAAATATGCATAAAGATTATAAAATTGAGCTGAGCTTGTTCCTGAATAGTATAATGTATGACTCATAAAATCTAGACTAATTGCATTTATTGTATCCGAAAAAACACCATAGTTTTGTATATAATGAACACCGCTATTGCTATCAATAATCTCACAAATTAATATTCCATTTTCTCGTTTAATTATTAATTTATTACCAGTTTCAGTTGCTCCTACGACACCTTGTGTTCCATGTTGATGGTTGCTAGTTGGACCATATGTTTGATAATAACCCCAATTATAAGCCCAATGATCAATAGTTCTTATCTTAGCTTTTCGATAGTAGGAGCTTATTCCTTCATCATAGTAACCAACATCTAAATAGATGTACCAAATATCATACATTTCTGCAGATGAATCAAAAATCACTTCTACATAGAAATCCCCTATGCAATCTGAAAAAGTTACTAGATATTTATCTTCTACATAGGAGTTATAAGGTCCACCACCGTCATATGAGAATGTTACTGTTGTGTCAGTTTTTGAACTTGAAACATAAATGGAATCAACAAATAAAATGAAATCGCTAAAGGTATTAATTATAGGTTTTTCTTCCTCTCCCCTAACATCAGTAGTTACGTATGTTCCCTTATTTGGAAGCATTTTTCTCACTCTAATATTATCTATGTAATAAGTTAACGATCTTGGTTCCTCCGTTGTAGTCCATACAGATTTGCATAAGGAAAAATCCATATTATTTTGATCAATAGGTGAACCTTTATATTCAATTCCATCTTCATAAATGTAGTAATTTGAACTATAGACCTTTTCTTCAAATGTATACCATACTGAGTTTGAAAAATCAAGAATTGGATTAAAATCATCATATTGATAGCCAGAAAGGTAATAATGTTTGTATTTAATTGATCCATCATCATACTTAACTATTGTTTGTTCAAATATTGTTCCAGGATTTAAGTAATAATCTTCTACAAATAAAGAATGGTAGCCTCATAGACCCGTATCATCAAAAGTATAGTAATCATACTCAAAAACATAATCTGTATGTAAATTATCCCATGTTAGAATTGCATAATCAGGTAATCCACTACCATCTTTATTCAATGCTAAAACTTTACTATTTGATATGGTATCGAATTCAACTTGTATCAATTGTGATGAAGTAAACCATCCATTTTCATTTGGACTGTAAACAACTTGATAATCTTCAAAGTCTTCAAAGTACACAAAAGTAGTGTCTGGATTACTCTTTGCCAATGCTAAAAAATTGCCATAATACATGTATATTATTGAATAATTTTTTGTTAAACATGGTAGCTTTACCCAAATAGTTGATATTTCTCCTGGTTCACCCCAATATTCAATCCAATAGTCAAGCTCTTCAAGATTATTGTCAGCAATAAATCGAATATCTTCTCCATTTGTTAGAGTTTTACCTTCAAATTCAGCAGCATCAAGTTCTATTTTAACTTGATAATTAAAAACATAGTAATTATCAGTTTGTGAAATTAGGATTTCTCTTCGATAATCCCAATTATTATCCCACCAAGTAGTAGCAATTCCATTGTCTTCTTTATGTATAGTTACTGTTGGTTGTACCGTTGAAATCTTTTTAACATAGAATGAATCGATGTAATATCTATGATAAGAACCTGTATTATATGTGTAAAACCAAAAACTGTCAATACCATCAATATATGATTGATAATTTCCTGAACCATCAGTTATATGTTCTATACCATCACATGAAACTGAATGATCAACATCCCAAACATTGTACTCTAGTTCCACCCATGAGCCTAAAGAAATATTAATTGGTGAATTATAATTCTTATAAGGCGGATCGTAATATTCTAGATTTTGACTATAATACAAACGAGTGTAAGGTAATACATTGCTTTCATCCCTTCCTAAGAAATATTCATAACCACTTTCTCTGAATAATTCAAAATGAATTGATACTGGACCTGAATCTGCCCATCTATTTAAAAGGGCGGTTCTGATGCCTGATGGATTATCGAAGTACATCATCATACCACCATGTTGTGTATTTACAACTGCATGTGGTAAAGCATAACTGCCATCTGATTCCCATCCTCTAGAAGATTTAGGTAATTCATTCACTTCGTAATCGTCAAAATCATCATATGCTATACAAGTTGCACTAATATCGCTTTCAGGATCTGCTATATCATTTCCATAATAGAGATAAATGTTTGTTATCGTTGAAGCTCGAATTAAATCAACCTGTACCCAGATTTTTATTTTATTGCCTTGTGTGTCCCATTCTTCAATCCAATAAGGAAATTCAAAAGTGCTATCTTCATTCGTAAATCTAAAGTCATCTCCTTGATTTTTCACTTTGGAAACGTATTCATCTAATGGTAGCTCAATACAAACTTGATGGTTGATTAAATCTGTTGTTTCAGTATTTTCCAATGAAATTTTTCTTCTGAATTGCCATTCATTATCCCACCAAGCTCTTCCTTTGTTTATACGAAAAACATAGCTATCACCAAAATTCATAAAACTAGCTTTTCCAGTATGATTTTCATAATATGTACACTCTTCACATTGCCATTCTAAATCATAATTGCTTTTAATGAAATTACAATATTCGTCAATGATTTTTCCTTCTCTTATAAACAGAAGAAAGTAATGTAAAAGAGACATGTAATATTTTTTGCTACTACTATAATCTTCCTTCCATCCCTTTCTATCATCTTTTAAACTTTCATAAGGACACGTTGGATCCCATCCATTAGGATCTGACTGATATTCAGGCAAGAATCCAAAGTGTGCTACTTTATTATGATGTTCTGATTCAGTCCAGGTAGTGCCAGTGTAATATCCAGTATGGTCATCCCAAGTATCTCCTTGTAAGAAACCTGAGTAGCAAGATTGAGTCCAAAGAAAAACATGTGTTCCATCGTCTGTAATATCTTCGATTAGTTCATAAAAACCAGTACCCTCTGATTCACTATATTTCATAAAATCTCCTGTTCCTGTGTAAAATTTATATTCTTCTGGTCCATTCGACCTTTTCACAAAATCTCCATGACCCGCTGCATAAATTATTAACTCATCATCTGCATCACAGATTTGGTCTGCACTTGTAATTAGTGTTTCTAAGAAACTATCATCTGTCTGATTACATGTTTTTAAGGGTTCAGCTATATATTCAGGTATTGGTTCATCGAATACTTCATCATGAGCTCCATCCATACAGTAAATTAGATTCCAACCGTAATCAATTAATCCTGCTCTAGACCATTCAAGGTCTAATTCTGGAAAATCATAAAATCCTAATCCAACTATACA
>JAEOUJ010000459.1 GCA_016839405.1 Candidatus Gerdarchaeota archaeon
GCAACTGAAGGATTCTATGATGAATTAGATGTGGATAACATAAAAATTGTTATTCTTGAGGAAGATTCAGAACAAAATTATAATCTCATTTCAAGAATTAATTGTTCAAAAAACAATTACTTGGCACTTTTTATTGTTAATCCAATGGTTCAAATTGGCATGGCTCGTTTGATAAATAAAAGAGGATTAGAGAAATTAAAACAAGCATATGAAAACTATCTTACATAATTTTGTGCGAATGAAAATAAAATCCAGAATGATATAGAGGGTTAATATGTAATGGAACAAGGAAATAATCTTGCTGTAATTTTAGTTGAATTCGATACAATAAAAGGACCATCTATCAGAAAAACAGTACCTAAAAATTATAATTTTCCAGAGGGGGTTGATTTTGATTCAATTTTAATGTGGATATTACGAGCATCTGAATTTTCAGCTAGAAAAATTATTGAACAAATAGCTTATGCTAAAAATATATCTTTAGATGATCCTAATTTTAATCGAAAAAAAAGACAATTTGGATTTGCGATTATTTCTAAAGAATTAATAGAATTAAAAAAAGCTGAACAATATTTTAACAAGCTAATTCAAGAAATTCAAATAAAAGCAAATAATAAATCCTATTTTAAAATGCTTAATGAGTTAATTGAAGCTACTAATTTATTTCAAAATTTAGTAAATGAATTAACAGATGTTAGAATTCAAGAACAATTATCTATAAAATCAGAGGATGAGCAAAATATTTCTAAAAATAATTCTTTAATTGAAGGAACGAATCAATATGAACAATTTTTGTTAATGAGTAAGAAATTGCTTGTTTTTAATAAAGTAAAAATATGGGATATAAAAAAAGAAGCAATTTTCATAATTAGTTCTGTAGAGGGATTTGGAAAAATTGATAGAGATATTGGAGAAATAATTGAAATTACAACAAACAGTTTCAAATATTATATTGATATTCGCGATTATCACCCACTCGAATTAGATCAAGGTTTTGAATTGCTTAGTAAGATATTTGAATCAATATCTGATGACAATCAAAATAATCAACGATTTGTGATAGCTATAGAATTTTTAGATAGACTTCTATATGAGCAAGTAGATATAGAATATTATTTGCCTTTTTTGCAATACTTAGTAGCAATGGAAAAATATACCATAACTGAATTTCAGAATGAAGAATTTAACAAACAGCTTCATAATTTAAAAGAAACACATGGTGAATGGATTCAAAGCTTATCAAATGAAAATTTAGATGGTAAGAAATTAACTGATTTTTTTAGAATAACTGGTATTCGTCGAGAAGGATTAGAATTACTTGTAGATTTATTATTCATAAAAATTATAGCAATTTATTAATGAAATTAGCATATTTTTATACATGAGTTTTTTAATATGAGTTAAATAAATGAGGTCGATTTAAATTCCTAAAAAAAATCAATCCAAGGTTAAACAATCTCTCATGATACCTAATAAACCAGCAATGCTTCTGGAGGATGAAAAAAAAGGAATTATATTACTTGTTGCAGACCTCCATTTAGGTTATTTATATGGAAAAAATAGAAAGGGGATAATATTACCAAGATCAAAATTACCTGAAGAGGAGTTAATTGAATTAGTACTTGAAGTAAAACCTAATTACCTTATAATTCTAGGTGATTTTAAAGATGAAATTTTTGGAATGAAAAATCCGCTTGTTAGCCGAATTTATGATTTTTATAATAAAATAAAGAAAATTACTAAACTGATATTGATAAAAGGGAATCATGATGTGAATATAGAAGAAATGTTATTTGAAAGAATACCAATTATTCCAGCAACAGGTTTGTGTTTAAGAACAAAAGATGGGAAATCTATTGGATTATGGCATGGACATTCAAATCCTGCTTTAGATGTTATAAGTTCTGATATTACAATTTCAGCTCATATACATCCTGCTTTTTCCTTCAAAGATGATTTAGGGGTAATAACAACCGAAAAAGTCTGGGTAAAAGCTCGATGGCAGCAAACTGATAATAAAAAAGAAAGATTACATATAATAATGCCAGCTTTTAATCCATATATTAAAGGCAGATCAATTGATGACGAATCATTTAATACATTAATTACAATGAA
>JAEOUJ010000460.1 GCA_016839405.1 Candidatus Gerdarchaeota archaeon
ATTTTCTGTTCCTTGAACTGTTGTAATACTTGATGTTTCTCCTTCAGTAACCGTTAGTATTGGTAATCGTCCAAATAATCTTCCTACTAAACCTCTTGCACGACCTATTCTTCCGCCCTTAATCAGATATTTTAACGTTTGCGGAAATCCCACAACTTTAACTCTTTTGATAGCATTATTAATAATAGAACATACTTCATCAATTGTTTTATTTTCCTTTATTGCTTGCACAGCTAAGATAATTAATAATGCTAAAGTCGAGCCAGTAGTTTCTGAATCAAAAAGCCTTATATCAATATGAGGTAACATGTCTCTAGCTTGTTTAGCAGCTTCTAATGTTAAACTTAATTTTCTTGAAATATGAATTGAAATAATGCTATCAGCTTCATTAATAGCATCTTCATATGCTTCAAAAAAAACTGCGGGTGATGGAGGATTTGTTGATGGTGTATCTTTTAAATCTGGCATTTTTTTATAAAATTCTTCTGAATTTAAATCTACTCCTGATGTAAATTCTTCATCATCCATATAAACTTTTAATGGAACTATTATGATATCTAACTCTTTTGCTAACTCTTCTGGTATGTCACAAGTACTATCCGTTATAATCTTAATATTTGCCAATTTTTTTCTCAGTTCCATTAATTTAATGTAAAAATACCTTTAATTTTCAAATAAAAGTATTTAGATGTAAAAAAAGTTATTTTCACCTTTTTTTAGGTGAAAAGTATTAGTTGGAATTTTCAACAAAAAGAAATTCTCTATGTTGTTTTGACATGTCATCAATTTTTAATCTTGATATTCCACCATATTGTTTACATAATCGAATTACAGATTTAGGCTCATTTGTATGAATGTGAACTCTAATCATCGTATTATTTTTAGCAACTACTAATGACCCGCCTTGTTTACTAAGAATTGATCGTGCTTCTTCTGTGGTTAAATAATCAGATTCTATAATGAATTCGGTGCAGAATTGATATTCATCATCCTCTTCTGTATCTTGTGCTAATGCATTTGCTTCCACAATCTCATCATCTGTATAATCAATATCTTCATTTTTGAATGCTTTTATCCAACCTTCCATAATATATACAAAACCTTGGCCTCCAGCATCAACAACTCCAGCTTTCTTAAGAACTGGTAAAAGCTCTGGTGTATTATCAAGTGTTTTGTTTGCTATATCATATGAAATGTTTAGCATTTCAATAAAATTCGAACCTTTTTTTGCAGCTGCATTTGCTGCTTCAGCGGATTTTCTAATTACAGTTAAGATTGTTCCTTCTTGTGGATTTAATACTGCTTCATATGCTTTAGCAGCACCATCAACAAAAGCTTGTGAAAATTCCAAAGGACCAATATTATTTGAACTATTAATAGAATTACTGAATCCACCAAAAAATTGAGAAAGAATTACTCCTGAATTCCCAGTTGCACCCATAAAAGATCCACGTGCAATAAGCTGGGCAGTTTCATCGATAGAAGAACATTCATTATTCTCTAATTCTTCAATAATTGCTTCAACAGTTAGATACATATTAGCACCAGTATCGCCATCAGCTACTGGAAAAACATTAATTGCATTAAGATGTCTACGATATTTCTTTAATAGAATAGCAGCTGCTTGCATCATATCAGATAATAATTTGCCAGAGAATAATTGTATTGTTGCCATTTTAAATTTCTCCTGTTTTAATTATGAATATGTATAAAATATTGACATCTATAGTAATTTTAGTAAAGTTAAATTTAAACATTTCTTTTATAACTATAAAAGGTTTTAATAACGCTGTTATATATGCTTAAAACAAATAAATTTGTTCGAAAAAAGACGAAAAAAAAATTATTTCATTTATATTAAACGAAAAAAAAGTAAATTTAACGAAAACAGAATTGCTATTCAAAAAGATTATAATTAAATTTGAAGTTAATAGGTAGTTTAATTCTTGATTATTATGATTTAGGTTAAAAAAGAAAATTATTTTATAGATTGATTTAACTTATTTATGATAAAATTTAATGTATTTTTAAAAAAAAGTGAGTTAAAATAAATGAAAATTGGATTTCATATATCAATATCTGGAGGAATTGAAAAATCTTTTCAAAGAGCAGCTAAAATTGGATGTGATACTTTTCAAATTTTCACAAGAAATCCCAGAAGTTGGAAACATAAGATTCTATCTGATGAAATAATAATAAAATTCAAAAAAAATTTCAAGAAATATAATATAAATCCAATTTATTCTCATATGCCCTATTTAACAAATCTTGCTAGTCCAGATAAAGAAATTTTTAAAAAATCCATTTCATCATTAGAAGTCGAATTGAATCGATGCGATTTACTTGGAATTCCTTTTGTTGTTACTCATCTAGGTAGTTCTAAAGGTGAATCAAAGAAAATCGGTAAACTAAATATTAATAAAGCGATTAATGATGTGTTCAAAAAATATAATGGTAAGTGTAGAGTTCTATTTGAAAACACAGCAGGAAAAAAACAATTTTTAGGTTCAAGTTTATCAGATATTTGTACAATTATAAAAGAAAATGAACATACAGATAGGATTGGTTTATGTTTTGATACATGTCATGCTTTTGTATCAGGATATGATATTAGAAGTGCAAAAGTTATTGAAAATTTATTATCACAAATAGATGACTCTATTGGTTTAAAAAAACTTCTTCTTGTTCATTGTAATGATGCTAAATTTGATTTAGGATCTGGTATAGATAGACATGAGCATATTGGATTAGGAAAAATTGGAAAAAAAGGATTTAAAAATTTAATAAAAAATAAGTATTTGAAAAGAATTCCATTTATTTGCGAAACACCTGTTGATGAGTATAGAAATGATGAAGAAAATTTACATTATTTAAAGTCCCTTTTAATAAAGTAAATCATGCGAAAACATCATAAGTACTTGCTTCACGAGCTATTATTGGTGCTAAATAATCTATTTTTTTAGTAGAAACTGGATTCATGCTTTTTGCTATAGTTACAATTATACCCATTTTTTCACTATTAAACATTGGAGCTACAGTACTAATGTCACCTTCTGTAATTTCCTTTCTCATTGCTAATTCGGACAATAAACTTGCGCTGGTAATGATTTCACTAATTCTATCATTAACTTTCTGTTCAACAGCATTTTCATTTAATCCTTTAAGAGAATTCAGTAAATCTTTACAGAATTTACTAGATTCACCACCTGTAACTTTTCCCTTTACTAAATCAACGATTATTGCAGAATCATAAGCTTTTGCTATGTTTTTCTGTGTGCCAATAAGATCAGCTTCAACAATTTGATTAGTCCAAAAAACTTTTTTCAATTCCTTATGTGGTGCAAATAATTCTAAACTTGCAATTGCAATTTCCGTCATAACCTCATCGCCGGTTACTACAACTGGTTTACCAATAAGAATTGCTAAAATAGCTTTATCAAGATCTTTTTTAATTACTTTATTGAGAAATTGCATACTACCTTTTGTTTTTGATTTGGTAATTGTTATTTTTCTTGCGGCATAAAATTCTTCAATTTCTACTTTATATGATTGAACATCTAATAAAGAATCAATGTTTTGCTTTATTATACTTGGTAAAGTTTTACCAAATACATATTTATCTCTAATAAGATAGCTAACTTTTTTACATTGTGATGATAAAAATGGTGCTAATCTATACATTTGTAGTTGTTCTCTTGCACTCATTAAAACTATAAGTGAACAAGATCTTTGTCCCCCCCTTAGTTTTGGTGCTGGAATTGTGAAAAAATAGGAAAAAGCAATAAGATTTTGTTTCCCAAAAGGTATTATTGATTCACCACATAATTCACTGTTATTATCAGTGTGTAATGATAATGATCCTATCATAACTTTTACTGCAATATCATTAGCTACTGAATCATCCAAATGTTTGTGATAAGCACTAATGGGGCCTATTGTATCATCGAATGTTGCAAAACAAACGGACACATTGTTTTTCTCTAACAATTTATCATTCCCGCTTTTATAATAATCAAGAAGTTGTGAATTATAAGTCATTTTTATTATCCTCATTGTTTAGATTATATAGACAAATCAAAGTTGTGAGAGTTCTTCCGGAAATATGCATAGCGTTAATTCTTTGAACATGTTTACATTTAGCACAATTATTTGAAATTAAATTATTCTTTGTTAGAGGACATAATATTTCTTTGAATTCAAAAATTATTTTTTCAATCGTTTTGTTCTCAGTAGTACATGGAATATTCGAAAAATTTTTTGCTTTATTCATCAACTTCTTACATTCCCTGATTATTGAATTTAGTAATTCCTTTACAAAATATTTTAAATTATAATTTAAAAACCCCAAAGTTTTCTATATTCATGATATTAAATTGCAATTGAAAATTTTACTTAATTAAATTAAAGAAATTCAATTCAAATTTATTTGAAGAGAAATCCAAAAGGTAAGCTCGACCCCAACCCGTTGCTCTTATATATTTATCAACTGCTTCAAGTCTTTCTTTATTATTTGTAATTATCAAAGCTTTACCTTCGATTTTAAATTTTAAAGATATAGAAGCAAATATTGCTTTAAGTTCCTCTCTGTAATCTTGTTTTATAGAGATATTTGTATTATTATTAATGAATGCATTTTCTGTCCAAATAGCAATTAAAACAGCTTGATGGGGGATTTCTAAATCAAATTGCCATGTTTTTTTAATTAAACCAAATTCTTTCCAGTTAATAAAATCAATTTTTCGATTTATCAATTTTAACTTATTTTTTAGACAAATCCTTCTTAATATAGAATGAATAATTTCTTTTTCTACGTTTGGATTTGCTGTATATACAAAAAAAGAGCCTGAAGGATGTGAAATCTCCTTTCTATAAATCAGATTGGATTTTATTAGTAAATTTAAATCCGACAATGATATTTGTGATTCATTTATAGCGTTGTTATCAAAACCAATTCTCTTACGATCACATGAATTTTCATAAAGCCAATTATTGTTAACAATGGTTTGATATAAAGCAAATTGGTAATCTGTAATTGTTTCTTTTGTTTTATTTTGAATAAATTCTTTATTAATACAAACTTCCAATAATTCTTCTTTATTGGCTAAAAAACCCGGTGAAAGATCTATTTCATCTTCATCA
>JAEOUJ010000461.1 GCA_016839405.1 Candidatus Gerdarchaeota archaeon
ACATTAGCCTCAAGATTATTGGAAACTTTTGGATCAATTAGCAATGTAATAAATGCTACTATCGATGAATTGAAAGAAGTTGATGGGCTTGGACCTAAAAAAAGTGAAAAAATGGTTAATTTATCAAAACAAGAATTCAAGTAATTATTTATTTAATATTTGAAATAATTTTTCAAAATCCTCAATTCCAGCTGGTATAATATTAATTGGCTCCAATGAAGCAATTTCAAGACCATTTTGATCTTCATAGGAAAATTCAGTTTTACCATCTCTAGTTTTTGTGAGTCTTATTGTTATGTCACTATAACATCTTGTTGTAGCAGAAGCAACAGGTCTAAAACTATTGGATTCATTCATTAATGCTGAAACTTGATTTGTAAATAGAATTGCTTTTTGATGATTAATTGCTATTGCTTGTAATGTTGAAAGAGCTTTTCTTAATAGAGTTAAATTAATTGGACCTGCATCAAATCGATAACTAGCTGTTAAAGAATCGATTATAATAAGATCAATATCATTGATAAAATCCAATAAATCATAGTTTATAACATGAATGAGCTCTTCAAAAGAATAGATTTCTGTTGTTATTATTTCTTTTAATAACGCTTTATTGATTGATTTACTTGCATCTATCATTGATTTCATTCTGATTTCAATTGGTCTCTCGGTTGAAATTATTAATACCTTCTTTCCATGCTTAACAAATTCAAAAGCAATATTGGCAGATAAAGTAGATTTGCCACTTTTTGGAGGACCAAAAATATGTGTAACTTTGCCTGAAGCTATAAATTCCCTGTCAATGATTGAAACACTCATAATTGTTTTTTTAACCATCTAAATCAACTGTTCCGCCTATTATTGTGCTTTGTTCCTTTATACCCATTTTATCAGAAATTGGTGGTATAAAGAAGGTTATTAAACTGGTCCCTAGTATACCGACAGGTATAGCTATTAAAATACCAAGAGTTTGTATAAAGGGCATTAAAACAGCTACCAAAACAGCACATAGTATAGTTGCTATAACAAACCAAATAACGATGGATCTAACTGAGCAATCCTTTAATTCTTTTATATCTTGAAATGTTGGTATTGAATTTACAGCAATTAAGAAACCAAAAATATAGAGAAAAATAGATAACAAAATTAGATTTTCACTAAGAAGTAAACCTAAAGTTCCAACTAAAGATCCGAGAATAAGACCAACTCCCATAGGGATTATTACTAGTGATGTGAATAAAATATCCCACCGGTCAGTTTCCTCATGTTCGAATTTCAAACGGAAGGGATCGCTTTCATAAACTGTAATTTTGAAAATTTTCGATAAAAGAAATTTCTTTATTGAAAAATTAACAGTGTATCCTAAAAAGCCAATAATTTTTGCTCCTTTTTCACCAAAAATAAAAGAAAGAATCCATTTAAACAACAAACCAAGTAACCAAAAAAGCAAAATCAATTCGATTGCTTTGTATAAAGTATCTAAATAAAAAGTTTGTACCATTTTATTCACCTATTCGCTTATTTGTTCCTCCATATTTTTATTTTGAATTTGTAATGTATCATCTTTAAGAAAACTAAAATCTTCAGATATAATCTCTGATGGAGATATGAATTTATCAGAAGCAAGACCTAAAAATAAAATTGTTTGAATCATATCTTGTTCTTTAACTAATCGTAAACTTATATTCTCATATTCAATTTCAAATTTCTTTTTTGTTAATTGTATTGTTCGTTCAATAGATTTTACTAGCTTTTTTGCTTCCTCATTCAAATTATTATTTGACTTTACTGCTGTTTTTTTACGAATAATTAAAAAACAACCCTCACGACAATCTTGTATTTGTATGCCTTCTCTTTGCAAGAAATTCCAGATTTGATTGAGGTTTATAAAATTAGCAAGCCATTCAACTCTAAGTAATGCAATAGCAATAAGTGTTTTATTTTTAACATAGAGCAAAATGGTTTTGTTATTTGAGGTAATAATTTCTGGAAAGCTATTATTTCTCTTTAGAGAAATCACTTTTTGACTATTACCAAGTTTATCATGAAATAATGGTTGAATAACAAAAGCGATTATAAAATAAACACAAATTGAAGCTATTAAAGAAATACTAAAATTTCTCAAAATAGCTAGTATTATAATAAAAACTGTTAATGTTATAATAACATTCAATATAGTGGGTTTTAGAAATGAGATGCTTTTCTTGATTTTTGTTTTAAAATCATTTTTAGGATATTTTGGATCAATTTCTTTTGAAATGGTTGATGTATCAATAATCGAATTTTCATTTCTCATTTTTAATCATCCTCTAAAACTTCAAATGTATCATCAAATTCATCATCATCAATAATTGCTAATCCTTCTGGATCTAAAATATTGAATTCTTCATCATCAAGGATGTTTACTTCAATTTCATTTGGGATTTTTTTCCATTCACGATACTTTAGAATGGAATAAGGCATAATCCAAAGTAATAAAATTATTATTCCTACTATTGGAATACTTGGCCATTGAAAGAAAGGAATTTCTAGATCACTGAACCCAAAACCAAAACCACCTTGTGATTCAACAATTAAAACCTGGCAGTTAGTTATTGATATATTAAAATATGTTCCCCAAAGACTGCCACTATAAATTGAGAATTCTATTTTGCAATAATTTACTCCCTTTTTTATGTTAAATTCAGAATTAACTTTTAGTTTATTTGTAGAAGTTTCATTTTTATTAAAAACATAAACATTATTTCTTTCATCATAGAGAATAGCTGATAAACTTATATCGCCTTCGTAAGTGATATCTAAAAGCATTTCATAATTACTCTTTTCTAGTAGCGTTTCATTTACAATTGTTAATTGAACATAACTAGCTATTTTCAAACCTCCCAAAGGAGCTACTCCATTAAACTCATTTGGAAAAATGTTACTTGTAAAAGATCCATATGAATCAATTATTAATGAATTACCTACAAATAATTGAGAAGTTTCTTTTATCGTTAATATTCCTGAATTATAACCTATTTGTTCATTTTTACAGCTAATATTAATAAATAGATTATTACCATATATCCTAGCTTCAGATTTCAAAGGAATGGCAATTTTACTAACGCAATTTTCATTGGAAGAGGATAACATATCTCTTGAAATACATGATGTAAAAGATATTTGGTTAAATATACCATATATATCATAACCCGGATAATCAGGTTTATCTCCTTCTGAATAAAATTCAAGAACTAATATTATAGGACCATTATTATTCAAATCAAATGTTTTATTTATAGAAGTATGAAATTGCCCTAAACCATCCCAACTAAAAGGTTCTAAAAAAAGACCAATATTTGCGAAACTATATTCTTGTAAACTTGTTTCTGTATAATTAGAATTTTCATATTTTGGATACCCAATAGAACTATTTGAATTACTATAATTGATAATTTGAATTAAAATGATAAAAATTAGTATGCTTAGAATTAGAGAAAAGCGAAAAGCAATATTCTTTTTGGATGTTATTTTTTGAATAAAATTTTCCTCCTCATTTTTCTTCATCAAACGTTTGATCAATTTCTTCAGCAATGTCTTTTAAATTCATAACTCTACTTTCTTCAAGCTTCTCAATTTCAGCAATTTTCTGCATTTTCTCCTCATCTGGCAACAATCTATAATCAATTTCAATGTTTAAAGTTACTAAATCTTCTATTGTTTTCTTAACATCTCCATTCCCAGAATCATTATTTGGAATTAATCCATCCTCTCTTACTTTTGCTATATACTCCTTAACATGAGTGAAGTTTGGTTCAGAATTTATTTCTACAGTATCAAAACAATCTTCTATACTATCTTCTAATTCTAGTAAATCACATGTTACAATAGAATCACTTGGTGTTGGATTTAATCCATCAAAAATATCAAATCGATCATTTCTTCTATTAGTTGATTTTTCTAATTCATTTTCTGATTGTGTTATTGTTTGAGTATTACTTGATGAAAAATCATTATTTTCATTATCTTCATCAATATCAGGTAAATTGATAGCAAGAACAGAATTACCACTATTCTCTTTCTTTTTTTGTTTGGCAACATAGAATACAATTGTAACTATTATTGCAATTACAATTATTATCGCAGATGTTAATGATGCAGTAATTAGCAAAGAACTACCTGCTTCACCTAAAATTATTTCTTTAATATTTACCCTCCCCATTACATCGCTTACCTGAACTTTTAGTGTATGACTTTTTGAATGTGATGAATAGCCAGAAAATGAATAAAGAATATCGTTTATTTTATCCGCTGTTATTCGTTGACCATCAAGCCAAATCTCAACTGTATTTATTTTAAAATAAGAATTAAAGGTTAAATTGCCATAAATGTAATCGCTATCACCTAATTTGTTAATGAACCATTCATATGAAAATAATTCAGGAGCAATAGGAATTACAGTAATTACTTCATTTATTTTTTCAATTACTGAATAATCTGTAGTTTCAGTAATTTTCACTTCTATTTCATAATCACCTATTTTCAGTGAATCTAAACTTATATACCAAACACTAAAATGGTCGTTTATTTGGTAACCCAGGATCATATTATTTTCTAGTGAATTTATGATAAAGTAAACATTAGATAATAAATTAATTGAATAAATTAGCACCTCACAGTATAATGCTTGACCAACCTCTAGAACATTCGAGTTTAAATGATACTTTACCATCTGTGTTTTTCTAGCAAATACATTAAGAGGAGTAAGTTCATAGTATCCAATATAACCTTGTTTAT
>JAEOUJ010000010.1 GCA_016839405.1 Candidatus Gerdarchaeota archaeon
ATTGAAACAAAACCAATAAATCCCGCTCGATTCTTTTTATTTGTTATATCACCTTGCAATGCTGTGAATGCAGGATCAATAGATGCAAAACCTATTGAAAAACCTGCAACTCCTGCAATTAAAATCCAACCATTTTCAATTATAGGAAATAATGCTAAACTGATTCCTGATATCAACAAGCCAATAAAAATCATAATCTTCCGGCCTATTTTATCAGATATTCTCCCAAAGGTCGATTGAAAAGCCTGTTGAATTAGATTTCTTAATGATGTGATTAATGAAATTGCTGTTGTTGTTGCATTAAGAAAAACTGCATAATAACCTGTGAAAACCCTTGATATAAAAATAGCCGCATTAGATAGAGCAGAAATAACATAAATTTGTAATTTCATACGTAAAGTTTTTTCTTTGATTGAATCCTTATCAATACTTATTTCATCCAAAGAAATTTCTTGAGCCATAATTTTCACAAATTAAAGTAAACTCGATTCTTATAGTATATATCCTTATTAAATTTCGCTTTTATGTTATCAATATTCCAATTTTCTTAAAGCATCTCTAGCTGGAATGAGTACATCAAATAAAAGCCTCATTCCCTTCAATGTTATCTGATATCGTTTGATATTCATTTCTTGATTTTCGCTAGAATCTTGAGTTTCTTGCATTATTTTGATGTATCCCTTTTGAACCATATCAGAAAGAAGTTCTGTGAGTTTGTGATAATCACTAACAGCAGAGCTACGAATAGCATAAAATGAAAGCCCTAGTTTTTCATCATCTGAAGAGCCATCTTCACATTGTGCTAATTTTGAAAGAATGGCAATCCATTTATCTAAATCATCGCTTCTGCGTTTCAATTCACAATCCAACTCACTAAAATTAACAAACAATTACCTTCCTATTTTGCTTCATCTTCTCCTTCCATTAATCTATCAAAATTCTCTAGAACCCTTTGCATTGCTTCCTCATAGCTTTTAGAAATAAGTTGTAATCGACAATATTTTTGCAATGACGTTATCACTACGTAATTGATCATAAAACCAAGTGCTAAATATAAGGTAATACTGATAATCATGGATGAAACATTTGTTAAGAAATACTCGATGAATAATTGATTATATGAACGATATTTACTAAATATCCATACGAATCTAAGGAACATGAATAATCCTGCAATGATTACAATACCAATTATATAGATGAAAAGGTCTCTAAGTACTTTTAATGAATGGGGAATTTCATATTGAAAAGCTTTGAAATTAAAGCTGCCATCAGAATCTATTATTTGTTCTTCTCTTACTTTTTGTAGGATTTTTTCTGATCGAGTCACATACCAAGCTATTATTACATAAAAGAGCAGACCAATAAATATTGAAACTGAACTAGCAATAATGACCTTATTTGCTAATGCAAGATTAGGTTCATATTCAGGGTAAATATTCTCAAATAGTCGTTCTTGGACGCCTGCGTAAAGGAAATCAACTGCTAAAATGATTCCTGTTAGTAAAGCTGTTCCAAGAAAATGAATTACTATAGAGGTAATTTGTTTTTTATTTACTGGTTTCATAAAAATAATTAGTATTTTTTTATTTTTAAACAGTTGGAAGATTTTGTTTGCAAATAATGGTATTATTTTCTTAAACTACCTATTCTTCTATCTCTTTTAGTGATGTTTGTGCAATTAGAGTTCTTCCAAAAGTTGGATATTCATAACTAATTATTATATCAGGTATTTCAAATCGAGTAAATAGAACCTCTTTCAACACATCCGCAATATACCATGATGTTTCAATATTATTTTGATTATTGATTGATAATAAATCAGGATCAACTTCATATTCTTCAATTAAGATATCTATTATTTCATCAGGTATAATATAATTCGGAATTTTCAAAGTTGCTTTTACCAATAAACCATCATCAATTTCTTCATACGGTTTTCTAACTATTTTAGCAGTTCTAATTAAGCGATTTCGAAATTGCACAACATCTTTTGTTGCGGAACTACAATAATGTAAAGTCAATTTAAAATCAGTTTTTTTCAATATTTCTAATGCAAGTTTTTCACTTCCAGATACTGCAGCTGAATCTTGATTTTTTAATTTAAACCCTTTCTTAGTTAATTCCTCTAAATTTGCTTCAGTTAACTCTAATTCATTCAAATTGCAAAATTTTACACTCTCTAAATTATCTAGATATTCAAGATAGGCTATTATTTCCTTTTTTTGTTTAGGAATTACAGGTATTTCAGAACCAACAATCCATGAAAAATCTAGTGCTATTTCTATTGCTTTTTTCTGTTGTTCATTTTGCGGGTGAAATCTTATTTCATCTAATCCAGCTTTGTATAATTTTTGCAGATTTTCTTCTGTTGCATATCTACCAGAAGTGTAAAGATGTATATGAAATTTCTTCCCAAATTCCTTTTTCATTTTCATTACATAATCAATTGTTTGGTCTATACAAAGTAAAGGATCTCCTCCTGTTATCGCTGCACCAAGAGCATTCATATTAGAAACTTCTAGCATTACACCAGAAAAGCTAGTAATTGGTCGTTCATTTGCTAAAATTAAATTCTTCCCTCTTTTTGCTGCATCTAGTGAACAATAATAGCAATTCTCACTGCATCGTCCTGTTATAAGGAAGAATAATTCAGCGCCTTTTCGGCAATTTTTACAACCAGGTGGTAATTGTCCTATTAAATATGAACCACCTGCTAAAGATCTAATTTTTTTAGCCATTTCTTTTACCATTAAATCAATTTATCTCTTTTTTAGCTGCGCTCTTCTTCTTATAATAGGGTCATTATCTTGCAATCTTTTAAAAACTTCGTCGAAATTTTCTTCTGAAGCTAATTCTAAATCAAGATATACTCCCGTACGCCCAACTTTATCTCGAGTGGTTAAAATTCTTACGCGTTCTTTTACTAATTCAACTCTAACTCCAATCTTTTTTGCTACGATTGATTCGAATCCAATAACTGGTGATTCAATATGACCCAAATCATTTGGGGTAATTAGTATTAATCTTTTATCAACACCGGGTACCCGTTTATTTTCTTTTAATAATTTTAATGATAAACGTCCTCCAAAATGTATGAAATCAAACTCTCTTTCTCTTATTGAAGTTAAAGGAAAAGTTATCGTAATATCTTCACTTAACATTAGATGTCCTTTTACTAGATGTTTAGGTGTTG
>JAEOUJ010000078.1 GCA_016839405.1 Candidatus Gerdarchaeota archaeon
AAAACACCAATAAGATTTTTCAATCTTATAGTACAAGTAATTTTATGAAATATAAAATAGCCATAACTCGTGAACCACCAGTAACTTTTGATGGTTGTTTGTCTGATCATCCGCTAAAAAAATATCTTAATATTGGACAAGCTCGTAGACAGCATGAAATTTATTGTCAAACTTTATCGGATTTAGGCATAGAGATTATTAAATTACCAAGAGAAGATAAATTTCCTGATTCATGTTTTGTTGAAGATACTGTTGTTATCCATAGCAAAAAGGCATTTATTGGCAGAATGGCTCATAAGAGTAGAAGAGGAGAAGAAGAAGCTATAATTGATACTTTGGAAGGGGATTTCGAAATAGCTAAAGCTAATGAACCAGCTATTTTAGAAGGTGGGGATGTTGTTCACTTTGATGATAAATTATTGTGTGGAATAACTAAACGAACAAATGAAGAAGGAGCTCGACAACTTCGTGAATCTATGCCAATATCTGTTGAAACATTTCACTTACCTGAAATTATGCATTTGAAGAGCTATGTAAATTACCTTGGAAATAACAAAATCATTATTTCAGAATATTATGCTAATCAACCTATATTTGAAACATACCATAAAATAGTAATCCCAAGAACTGAAACATACGCAACTAATGTTTTAGCTATTAACAATGTGATTATTATGGCTCAAAATTATCCTAAATCACATAAGTTGCTTCAAGACGCAGGTTTTGAAGTAATTATTATAGATGTTTCAGAAATTACTAAATGTGATGGAGCTTTAACTTGTTTGTCAATTCTCTTTTAATTCTTTTTTTAAAGAAAGGTAAAATGAAAAAGATTTATTAATTCAAAAAAATAAAATGAATCGTTATAAATGTATTTGGAGTTATACTGATGCCAGATCCACAAGACACAACAACTGGTACTCTAGCATTAATTTTTGGTATTCTTGGATGTGTAAATATTCTACCATGTTTAGGTCCTCTACTAGCATTAATATTTGGTTATTCTTCTAGAGGAACTGCTGGTGAGGGCAATGGTCGAATCGGTCGAATATTAGGATGGTTAGCTATCTGTATCATTCCAATAGCTGCTGCTGTTGTATTGATATTGAATTATCTAGTATTCCTATGGTTCTGAATACCATAATTAAAAAATGATTCATTAGGGATTTATCCCTTTTTTTTCTTTTATTTCCTAATTATTACTGAATCATATATTGGAAAAGAGATAAATCCATTAATGAATAGAATGACATCTCTTTTGATGCTTGGTCTTTTAGTAATGGATCTAAAGTAAGAGCTCTTTCTAATGAATAAAGTGCTTCATCTAGGCGATAATTTTCTGAATAGAATGTTGCTAACGTATACCATGTATCAGCTGAATCTTCTTCTATTGATAATGATAATTCTAAACACTCAATAGCTTTATCATGGTAACCTAAATTATAATAGGTTAATCCTAAATTATGCCAAGCAATATCATTATATTGCTCTTTTTTAGATATATAGTCGAATGCATTTAAAGCTTCATCATATAATTCTAACATATAAGCCATTTGACCATGTTTTCCAATTGCATTTAAATTATTTTGATTCTTCTTCATTGCTTGTTCATAGTAATGGTAAGCTTGTTCTATTTCACCTAAAGATTCATATGCTTGTGCTATTTTCATCAAAATTCTAAAAGTTCTTTTAACATAGTGTTTGCGGAGTAATTTTTTCCAACAATGAATGGCTTCCTCATATTCAGCCTGTTTATATAAAGCATCCGCTAGGAAATCTAAAAGAGCATATTTTTCAGGTGTTTTTCGAAGAAGTTGTTTGTAATAAACAATTTCCTTGCCTTCTTCGTGATTCCATTTTTCTAACCTTCCTAGGGTCATGCCTTGATACTCCTAGCGCGCACTAGGAACCATTAAGAATTATTGCCCCGAACCTCTATGTTTCAATATATATATGGTAATCATAGTATTAAAACATTAGTCTTCATCTAATAATACAAAAATGATTCATTTCTTTTAATTTTGATTAAATAAAATTTAATTTTTTATTGTCAAAATGAAAAATTTATGAATAAAAGATGAATTAATGACTTCAACAAGCTAGTGGTTAATATGAATTCATCAACAAATCCTATTAGACCCTTTTTTGGAGCTACAACTGATAATATAAATTTTGCAAATATTTGTGCTATGGGAATACCCTGGGAGAAATCCAGTTCTTTTAGATCAGGTGCAATACAAGGTCCAGAATATATACGTCATGCAACAACTGAAGCCTTGTATAATTCATTTACTGAAATTGGTAAAAACTTGAAAGAACACTTTCAAATTTTTGATATTGGTGATATTCCTTTATCTGAGCTTTCAGAAATGGATGCGAAATTAAGATTAACAAATACAATTTCAAATCACAATAAATATGGTATGAAATTTTTCTTTCTAGGTGGTGATCATTTATCTACATATTTTACTTTCACTTCTCTTAAAAAATTGAATAACGCACGATTAGGATTAATTTATGTTGATGCTCATCCTGACTTGTATGATCACTATGAAGGAAACCCCTATTCTCATGCTTGCGTTGTTAAAAGGATTTTAGATGAAACAGATATTGAACCTGAAACAATTTTTCAAGTTGGTATTAGGGCTTCAACTAAAGAACAAACTGAATTAGCTAAATCAAAGAAAATTAACACGTTCACAACATTAGACTTTCAACAATTAGGACCAAAGGCATTAGCTGAAGAAGTAAGAAATCAATTGCCAAAATATCTTGATGGTGTTTATCTTTCAATTGATTTAGATATCCTTGATCCTGCTTATGCACCAGGTGTTGGTAATCCAGAACCTGGTGGTCTATCTACTCGAAATCTAATTGAATTCATTCAAAGTTTGCAGGGGATTAAATTACTTGCATTTGATATAGTGGAACTTTGTCCTAAATTTGATTATTCAGGTATTACATCATTAGCTGCAGCAAAAATAGTAAAAGAAACCCTGGGTATAATGTAAGAGTATCTATTAAAATTATAATTTCCTATCTTCCAATACAGGTATATACTTTCTAGTTTTATTCAAAAATTCTTTATCGAGAACAGCGATCATAACATGGTCTTTCTTCTTACTAGATTTAATTACTTCACCCATAGGATTAATTATACGAGATGAACCTGCATAAGTTACTTCTACATTTGTTCTTTCAATTCCTATTCTACTTACTGCAATATGATAGCAAGTATTTTCTACTGCTCTAGCTGCTGCGAGTAAATCAAAATGTTGTATTCTTTGAGCTGGCCAGGCAGCAGTTGTAATTAATATTTCTGCCCCTTGTTTTGCTAATGATCTTGCTACTTCAGGAAACCGCAAATCATAACATATAGAAAGACCAACTATTGCTTTTCCCTCAAAATTAATTGGGGAAGGAACTTCTATTCCATGAGAAAAATGCTCTTTTTCAGTTCCCCACAAATGAATTTTGTTATATTGATAGATTAACCCTTTAGTAGGGCTAATAATAAAACCACAATTATAAAATTGTGAATTTTCTTTTGTTAAAAAAGAACCTGCAATTCCAACTGTATATTTTTTACTTATATTTGTAAGTTCGTTTATTGTTTTGCTGTTTTTCATATTTTCAGCAAGTTCTGGAAATTTATCATATGGAAAACCAGTAGTAAATAATTCTGGAACTATCCATAAATCAATTTTTTCTTGTTGATAATTTTTCACCTTTTCAAGAAATTTAGCTAAATTAGCTTCTTTATTAGCTGTTATTATCTCCATTTGAAAAATTGCTACTTTGATATTTTCCATAAATAAATCTCCAAATCAATTTTTCATATTTTAATTTTCAATCCAATTGGGCAATGATCTGAACCAATAACATCTATTAGCATATAAGAGTCAATTACTTTTTCAATTAAATTTCCTGAAACAAAGAAATAATCTAATCGCCAGCCAACATTTCTTTCTCGAGCACCTATATTTCTAACAGACCACCAAGTATAAGCTTCTGCTTTATCAGGATAAAAATATCTAAATGTATCAATGTAACCTTTTTTAATAACATCATCTATCCACTCTCTCTCAATTGGTAAAAATCCACTAATAGTTTCATTAGCTTTTGGATGAGTTAAATCTATAGGTTTATGAGCTGTATTAACATCTCCACAAAATATAATTGATTTTCCTTTCTTTTTTAAATCTTCAATATATTGAAGAAATACATCATAATATTCCATTTTATAGTTTAACCTCTCTTGATTTTTCTTACCATTTGGAAAATAGGAATTTAATAATACAAAATTCGGAAATTCTGTTATAACATGTCTCCCTTCATTATCTAAGTGACTTTTACCCAAAGTTGTTGTGATGTTTAATGGTTTATCTTTTGTGAAAGTAACAACACCACTATATCCTTTTCTTTCAGCTGAGCTCCAATAATTATGATATCCTTTAAGATTTAGTAGTTTTGTTGGCATTTGCTCTTGTTGAGCTTTTGTTTCTTGAATACATAAAATATCTGGTGATTCATTAACAATCCACTCATAAAAATTCTGACCAGATATTAAATCCTTTTTTAAAAGGGCTCTAATTCCATTTACATTCCAAGAAATTAATTTTAATTCATTCATGCATTTATTTTTATTTTATTCTCTTTTGAAAGTTACCTTTAATTTCTTATATTGTTAGTTATACAAAGATTTTTAACAGAGTTAGGTTATCCGAACTTTACGGAAAATAGTAATATTATTTCAATTATTTTAATGGATTTGAATTGAATTGGCTAGAATAGCATTAATTGGTAATCCAAATGTTGGTAAAAGTGTTATTTTCAATGCGCTAACAGGATTGAACCAAACAATTGCTAATTTTCCAGGTTGCACAGTTGAAAAAAAAGAGGGAGGTATGTCTTATAACAATCGTTTAATAGAAGTTATAGATTTACCAGGTATTTATTCACTAACACCTCATTCTATTGATGAAGAAATTTCTAGAGAATATATAGTAGGAGAAAATCCAGATTTGGTAGTTGCTATTCTTGATGCATCAAATTTAGAAAGAAATCTATATTTAACATTACAATTGATGGAACTTAATGTTAATCTTCTAATTGTTTTAAACATGATTGATTTAGCTGAACAAAAAGGATTGGTTGTGGATAGTAATAAATTATCTCAGAATCTTGGTGTTCCTATAATTGAAACAATAGCAGCGAAAGAAAAAGGGATAGCTGAATTGAAAGATGCAATATGTTATTTTCTAGACAATCCAACAAAATCCAAACCAATTATTTGGTCTGGTGAAATTGCTAAGTGTTTACAAGTAATTTTAGAAGCTATTGCGCCATATGATACTAGATTCAAACATAAATACCCAATTAATTATCTAGCTATTTCGTTACTTGAAGAAGATGAGTATGCTTGGAATATACTTAAAGAGGCGGGTTTTACAACAATTGAACTTGAGGAAAAAATAAAATCAATTATTGATGAAAAATTTCGAGGAGATGCTGGTGTAGCAATAGTTGATGCTAGGTATGAAATAGTAAAAGACTTCATTAAAGATGTGCAAACGGATTATCGAGGTAAGAAATGGGCTTTAACAGATATGCTTGATGAAGTTTTAACAAATCGATTTCTAGGCTTACCAATATTTCTAGCAATTATGTGGGGGGTTTTTCAATTAACTTTTACAGCAGGTCAACCATTAGTTGATTTAATTAGCTTGGGATTTAATAAACTAGGAGAGTTAATTTATTATCTCTCTGATTTATTAGATGGCACAGGCAATGGAATTAATCCAATATCTAATTTTATTGTAGGAGCTATTGTAGATGGCGTAGGTTCTGTTCTATCATTTCTTCCCTATCTAATTATCTTGTTTATAGCAATAGCAATCCTTGAAGACACAGGATATCTATCACGAGTTGCTTATATTATGGATAAATTCATGAGTAGACTCGGTTTACATGGACATTCTATGATTCCAATGCTTCTTGGTTTTGGGTGTAATGTTCCTGCAATAATGGCTACTCGATCAATTAAAAATGAACGAGATAGAAAAACAACAATTATGATAAATAGTTTTATGTCTTGTTCAGCAAGATTACCTGTTTACGTTCTTATAGCTGGAACTTTGTTTCCAGTTTATGCTGGTATAACAACATTAAGCTTGTATGTTCTAGGGGTTTTAGTAGGAATAACTTTTGCTTGGTTATTTAGAAAAACAATATTCAGGGGTGAAAAAACTCCATTAATTATTGAACTACAACCTTTTACTTTACCAACTGTAAAAGGCGTTTTCATTAAAATGTGGAATCAAACAAAAGAATTTTTCAAAAAGGCAAGTACACTAATCCTAGCATCAGTAGTTATAATTTATTTATTAAATGCCTCTGGTATATTAGAATACTTTGGCAAATTGATTTCATATGCTTTCTGGTGGATGAAAACAACAAATGGTACTTCCATTAGCTGGGAATATGGAGCAGCTCTACTTTCAGGTTTAGTTGCAAAAGAAGTCATCATTGGTACTTTAGGAACACTATTAGGATTTGCAACAACAAATCCTACAGATCCATCACTTCAAGGTACAATTGGTATGCTTGGACCAGCAGCAGGATATGGGTTATTGGTTTTTATTTTATTATATGTTCCATGTATTGCTACATTAGCAGTCATTAGAAAAGAAACACGTAGTCTGAAGTGGATGATGTTTTCATTATTATTTACAACTGTAATTGCATATGCATTATCTGCAGTATTTTATTTCTTGGTGAGTGTGATTGTATGAGAAAAGAAAGAAAGAGAAAACTAAAAGAACATTTCAAAAATCAGAATTTAAACCAAGATGAAACTAAAGAAGAATCATATGAAATCCCAAAAGAAGACATTGATGCTCATCCTGAATTAACCATAGAAGTCACTAAAGAAAAAAAACCAATGCGAGCTAAAATGCATAGATATATGCCCAAAGAAATGGTTGAGAGATTTAATAAAAAATCTTATACTTATTTGATAATGGTTTTAGCAATTATTTTAGGAGTTGTTAACATTATTTTCGGAATATTAGGGATTTTAGCTATTTTTGGTTTTAGAGAAAATTATACTTGGAAAATATACGAAAAATTAGAGATATTTGGCTGGAATCAATTAAAAATAACTGGTTTTATTTTGATAATTATTGGAATAGTTATGTTATGGTCAGTTCCCTTTTATTTTTATGATAAAACACAACAAGCAGATTCATACTTAGTCATAGCAACTGGCATAGGCACTCTATTTGGATTCATCTATGTTTTAATTATAATAGCGGATATACTCAATGCAGTTGTTTTAGCAATTACAGAACAATCTAGTGTTTCAATTATAACTTACTTTTATTTACCAATTATTTTAGCAATTACAACAATTCCACTTTTTAGAATCCTTATTATTAGACATATGGTTGTTTTGCCTGATGTAGGAAAGGATGCTCCATTAAATCGCTGGAGTAAATTCTATCATGAACGCAAAAAATGGCATGGTCGTCATGGATGGAAAAAGGATAATTTTAGATGGCGATCAAGTCACAGAAAATATTGGCGAAAGGACAAAAAAGAAGATTAATGATAAACAGGTGATTAAATGCTTTCAAAATTACTAGCATATCTAAAATCAGGTGGAGAAGCAAATATTTCTTCTATTTCTCGAAAATTGGAGATAGAGGAAGGAACAATTGTAATGTTATTAGATCAATTAGTAAAAATGGGTTATTTAGAAGAAATTGAGGAATTTGAAATTAAAGGTAAAGATTGCCAAAATAGTAAATGTAAAAATTGCGCGAAATTAATTTCTTGTGATGATATTATAAAAGTTAAATACAAAATTGCAAAATAAAAAAATTAAGGGGGATCTAAACCAGATGAACAATTCAAATTATCTGGTTTTACTGATATAAATTTTTGAAATAATCTACTGTTAATTTTTATATCTACTTGTATCCCACTTTTTATACAATTTTGATTAGATTTTTGTTTATCAAACAATTGAGAAGTACACTTGAATTTTCGCAGAAATTGTTGAAATTTCATCGCTAAGTTTTTCATTCTAATTCTTCATCCGTTTTTGGTTTTATAGATAATTTATAGGTTGTATTTTCATTCTATATTTTACTATATCTTGTTTCAATTGCTTTTTGATTTGGTTTTTAATCATTAATTTATTTTTTAACATTTGAGACACCTCAAATTTTTTTTAACGCCACATACTCATATAATCGTATAAATGGGTTAATTTACTCTTTATTTTTTGAATTGATATTGTATTTTTTTTCTCGATATTTTTCTTTTTCAATTACATCACCTACTTTTAATAAGTAATTTTTTCGTGATCATCAATCACTTTTCGTAACACTTTCTTTATTGTATATCTAGCATTTACTCTAGCTTGTTTCAATTATGCACCCTCCTTTAAGAGTCTAAACTAATGCGTCCGATACTAATAATTCCACTCTCAAAGGGTCAACATCTGCAAACTCTAAGAACCGAGTTTTGGTCAACATCTGCAAACTCTGAGAACCGAGTTCTGGTCGACAACTAACTGTAATAATATTCAGAAGTAATTCTAAACATCATAAGAAGTTGTTCTTATAAAAATATATAAATTTTTCCCACATACGCAAAAAAGTGATTTTATTATTAAGGATTTATTTTTTGTCTTCTTTTATGTATAGATTGAAAATCAAATTTTGACCTATTCATTTCAAAAAGTGGTTTTAATTTTTGAATTGTGTATTTAGGCATTATGGTTAACATAGGATAATCAGTTGTATTAAATACATCATTTAATTGATGTAATTCATTATTTGATAATGATCTTCCTGTAAATCGTAATAAAGTCCTTATATAACCTTTTCTTATTTGATTTTTTAGGAATTGTAAATCAAAAGATTCTTTTTCTAAATTAATTTCATATACATCCATTGAAATTGTTTCAATTTCATGAAAAGTTATATCTAATTTATCATCAAAAGCATCTATAATAAGATAGCCCTTTGGTTCAATAGCTTCAATAAAACTTGTTCGCTCAGTTGATCCGGGGTAAATAATTAATCCTTTTTGCAAACTTTGTGCTCGATGAATATGACCTGTAATAACCAAATCACAATTCATGGGCAACCTTAAAGGATCAATTGCCCCGTGAGATAGTCCAAATGTGAAATTTAATGGTCCAAATGATACACCATCAAATAATTGATGGCATAAAAGCATTAATGAGCTTTCATTATATTTTACAGATAATTTTTCTAACTGAGGAATAATAGAGATTGCAGCATCTTCGGAATAAGGAAAACCAATTAGCTTATAACGATTCCCAAAATCAAGAACTTCTAATTTGGAAAAAATGTGGCATTTTGGATGATATTGTAACAATGTATTAGGCAATTTTGAACGTTCATGATTTCCTGGTGCAACTAAAAATCCAATATCATCTTTTAATAAATTCTCAATAATTCTATAAGCTCTGGTAATGGCTTTTTTTGGAGGTTTACTTCGATTAAATATATCCCCACCATGCAATACATAATCAACATTAAATTTTCTAGCAACATCTAATATTTCTTCAAAGATATTGAACATTCTATCATGAATAAATCTTCGAGCTTCAGGAGTTCTTCCGGTTTGATAGCCAAGATGTGTATCTGCAATAGCCAAATAACGCATAGGATTCAATACACATAACATTCCTATATCTTTTTCAGTTATTTCAAGAAATGAATATCTTTATATACTCAATATACTATATGTGTTATAGTATTCACCGAATAGTTTTGGTGACATACTAAAATAAAAATTGGTGATATATAATGTTGAAAAAAATAAAAACCTTCAGACCCGAAGCACTCATAGCTGATGATCATTTTAGGACTTACGTAGAAAGCTTTGAATCAGAATTATTACGAGGAATATCAACAGTAGCTATATTACAAATAATTAAAAGATACCCAAATGAGGGCATCTATGGATACCAACTTCTTAAGAACATAGAAGAAGAGACAGAAAATTTGCTTATTGTAGAAGAAGGCACTGTTTACCCATTATTAAGAAAAATGGAAAAAGATGGTGTTTTACTATCGGAGAAAAAAGAAGAAGATGGTCGTCAGAGAAAGTACTACATACTCACAGATGAGGGTAATAAATTATTAAACCACATGGCAGGATTCTTTTCAAAATTACTTGAAGCAATGTCACCAATGATGGAATTTGAGGTTAAATTACCTGAAGATAGATTCATGTATTGTCCAAATTGTGCAAATAAAATTAAATTGGATGATATAAC
>JAEOUJ010000079.1 GCA_016839405.1 Candidatus Gerdarchaeota archaeon
AAAACAAGGCTTAATTAAAGGATTTGAGATTGGATTTCGTTTTATAGATACAGCTCAGATCTATTTTAATGAAAAAATTGTTGGTGATGCTATAAAAGAATCTGGAATTCCTAGAGATGAATTTATAGTAGCTACCAAGCTATTTGTTCAAAATTTTTCTCCTCGTAGAGTTTTTAAAACAACAGAAAGAAGCTTAAAAAGGCTTGGATTAAATGCCATTGATATTTTATATTTACATTGGCCAGCTAGATTCAAAATAGTAGATAAAACTCTTGATGCGATGAATAAATTAGTTAAACAAGAAAAAATCAATCATATAGCTGTTTCTAATTACACAGCAGATCATCTAGATAAAGCCTTATCATTTAGTGAGTCACATATAATAGCAAATCAAGTTGAGATGCACCCATGGTTACAGCAAAAACAATTACTTTTGCATCATACAAAGAAAAATGTTCATGTAGTAGCTTATTTTCCTATTATGCATGGAAAATTCAATCAAGTTCCTGAATTAATGCAAATAGCAGAGAAACATCAAGTTAGTGGAGCTCAAGTATCACTAGCTTGGATTATTTCCAAAGGGGCAATACCAATTCCAAAGAGTACTAATTCCAAACATTTGAAGGATAATTTTGATTCTTTAAAATTAAAATTAGATAAAGATGATATTAATCTTATAGACAACATTGAGAAGCAAAAAAGATTTCTTAAACCACCTTTTATTTCACCTAATTGGGATAATTAAATATTTATTTAATTTATCCAGCTGCTACTTTAGAATCACTGCTATTTTTTTCTATTAGCTCTAATGCTTCCATTGCTCTTAACACTAATCTATCATCTTCTGATTCCTTAGCTATTTTTTGTAGTTCTTTTATTGCTTTTTTATTGCCTATTTTTCCTAAAGAAGTTACTGTATGATATTTCATAAATCGATCTTCTTCTCTACGAAGAATTGTGATGAGAATTTTATAAGAGCTAGGATCACCAATCATTCCTAAAGCCTTTGCTGCTTCTGATCTAACTAAAGAATCATCTTGATTTTCTAATATTTTAATTAAAGAGGGAATTGCCTGAACATCCGCAATTTTCCCTAATGCAATAACAGCTTGATATCTCACACTTTCATATTGACTTTCTAGACTTTCAATTAAAGCAGTAGTAGCTTTTTTATCTCCGATTTTTCCTAAAGCATTACAAACACTTTCTTTTACAAGTTTGCTTGCATTAGAATCCAAGATAGAGATTAAATAATCAACTACTTCAGTATTTTTTAATTGTGAAAGAGTTTCAATTGTTTTATTTCTTATATCAAAATTAGAATTATTTAATATTGAAACTAATTTTTCGGCATTTTCTCTAGCAGACATATAACTACATCTCGAAAGACCTTATAGTTCACCTAAATAAATTAGAAAGAATTTCTTTCTAACAGTACAATTGTTCTCGAGTGGTATATTTGAGTTTTTCGTCAACATAATCAACGCAAATTATATATTCGAAAATCCTCTTATGAGAATTAATCTAATATATGGACAAGATAAAATTGTCTGAAATAGAAAGAAAGAAAATCCTTTTGTCTTTTCTTCAAAAAATTAGCAAAGTTAAATCTATTTCAGCTGCAAATGAATTATTATTTGATTCTTTTAACATAGATTATACTTTTAAATCATTAAATGAAATTCATCATTTTTTTCAATTTGTTTTAAAGAAAAACAGCTATAAATCCAAAATTAATACTAAAAGTAAAGAGTGGGGTGATATTCAAACTCCAATTTTCTTTACAAATAAAGTTTTTCAAATACTTAAAGAAGAAGATTTTGTTCCAGATATTCTGATTGAGCCAACAATGGGATTGGGCAATTTTATCTTTTCAGCAATCAATTTATATCCAGAAATAAGTTTAATTTATGGAATTGAAATCCAAAAACAGTATATATGGATTTTTCTGGAAAAATTGCTAAATCAATTAATTATACAAGACATGCCAAAAACACATTTTAAAATAAATCATGATGATATCTTTAAGCATGAATTTCAAGAAATAATCAAAAGAAAAGAAGAATCCAAAATTCTTATTGTAGGTAATCCCCCCTGGATAACAAATTCTGAATTATCTCGTTATCAATCAAGCAATCTACCACAAAAAAAGAATATTAAAGGATTAAGAGGAATAGAAGCACTTACCGGTAGAAGTAATTTTGATATCACAGAATCCATTATCGTAAAATTACTGAAAATATTCAAGAATTTTAATGGTAAAATTGCTTTGCTTTGTAAGAATATTGTTGTTAAAAATATAATTAAAGAAATTAATGAAAAAAAATATCCAATTGCAAATATAAGAGCAATAAAATTTGATTCACAAGAGATTTTTAAGAAATCTTGTAATGCATCTTTATTTATAGCAGATCTAACAAAGAACAAATTTGATTCTCGTTGTTCGATTAGAATGATTGAGCACCCAAATACAATAGTTAAAGAATTTGGTTGGGTGAATGGTAATTTTGTATCTAATATTGAACAATATAAAAGATATCAGAATTATGATGGACAATTTCTATTTTCTTGGAGGCAAGGTGTAAAACATGATTGTTCGAAAATATTAGAATTAACTATAAACGAAAATAATATTCTAGCAAACAAATTAGGTGAAATAGTTGATGTAGAAGAAGATGTCATATTTCCTTTGTTAAAAGGATCTGATTTAAGGAATTATGAAGTAAATAATTCATCACAAAGAATATTACTAACACAAAAAAAATTATCAGAAGATATTTCAACAAAACTTAAGCAATTCCCTAAATTTGAAAAATATTTACTCGATCATAAATTTTATTTCAATAAAAGAAAATCAAAAATCTACAAAAATAAATCAGATTTTGCAATTTTTGGTATTGGTGATTATACATTTACTCCATACAAAGTAGCTATTGCAGCTTTTTATAAAGAACCTATTTTTTCATTTGTAAAATCATTTGAAGAAAAACCAATAATTTTTGATGATACTTGTTATTTTATTGGTTTTGAAAAAATGATAGAGGCAGTAATTTTAACTTATGCATTAAATAGCAAACCTGTTACTAATTATTTAAAATCTATTGCATTTGTTGATTCAAAAAGACCTTTTACAAAGGAAATCTTAATGAGAATTAATTTAAATCAATTAATAAATTCTCTAACTATTGATGATTTTTTTGAAGTTAAAAATAGAATAAACTTATCAAAACAATATGAAATGAATTTTCAAGAATTTCAACAATACCTTAAGAAAATTATTGAAAATTAAAAAAAAGAATACAAAACATTAACTTTGATTCAAATTGTTTAATATATTAAATAAACGCAAGTAATATTACCTTTTTTTTTAAGAAAATTATCCCAAAGTGATGAGAGATTTTTTTATATAACTACAAATTAGTAAATTAAAATTCAGCCAAAATTCAACTAGGGGGACAATAGTTTGTCTACAAATGAATCTAATAAAAAAAGAATAATAAACTACCAGGAGATATCAAGAGATTCAGAAGAATTGTTTGAAATTATGCTTGAATATATGAAATTAAAAAACGGAAATTTCGAGCCTATTGAAGCAAAAATACTAAGACAACAAGCTGAAGATTATATACTTAGAGATATACCAGATTATGATAGTGCTATATTATTAATGATTTCCGCATTGAAAATCATGCAAGAATATAATGAACTTAATTAGGAAATAATTCAAAAATTTCATTTTATACAAAATGAGGGTTAATAGAGTGTCTGATGAAGTATTTAATGAAGTAATGAAAGTAGTTGATACATATTTCAAAAGTGTTAGAACATTAGATTTCAAACTAATGCGATCTGTTGCACATAATGATGGGCGTATTTTTTTAGGCAATACATCAACTAGTAAAAATTTACATGATCACTGGGCAGATGATGATGAACTTTTAACGGATACAAATAGAGTTGAAACACTAAAAAAAATGAAACTAGAGCTTTTAACTTTGCAAGTAGATGGAACAATTGCCTTTGTAAAAATTCGAATGGGTAATTGGTTAGATTATCATATTCTAGTAAAGACACTTGAATGTTGGAAATTTGTTGATAAAGTTTCACACAAAGTAATTGAGATTAATTCAAACAAAACAATGATTAAAAAAATGGATGAAAAACCATTTGAAGAAGTGAAGAAAGTTATTGATATTTACCTTAAAAGTGTAAGAAATTTAGATTTTACATTAATGGGAACAGTTACTCATACTGATGGAAGAATTTTCCTTGGAAATACTTCTACTAGTAAAAATCTTCATGACCATTGGGCAGATGATAATAGAAGATACACTCCAGAGAAAAAAAAGGAATTAAAAAAGAAAATGAGAGTCAAATTGTTAGCATTACAAGTCGATGATTCAATTGCTTATGCTAAAATACGTATGGGAGGATGGATAGATTATCATAATCTTGTAAAAACAACAGAAGGTTGGAAGCTAATAAATAAAGTATCTCACAAAGTGGAATGAATTATTAATTCTATTTTGGTCATTTTTTCTGTTTTTCATAACAAAAAAAGAAAGTTTAGTCAAAAATTTAAATCAATTAATGATGAACTTTACCTGTTTGATTTTGTAAGTGTCTTTTCTTTGGTTTTGGAATCATTAGTTTTAATTGGTTCACCATTTAGGCCTGCGCGTAAATCTGGATGATATTTTCTTCCTTTCCAAACAGTTGTATTTCTTAGAATGATTTCTAATGCAGAAGCAATCATAGTGAAAATAAAAAACAACATTAAAAATGGAAAGAATAAGTAAGTTATCCAAAAATGTTTACCTTTGTTATGCCAATGAGTTACAAAAGCAATTAATTTAACCAAATAAGCACATGACATAATAATTACCCAACCTATTGAAGTAGCGAATATAGCATTTAGAATAATTATAATAGGGGAAAAAATGGTAAGGAGAGAGAAGATTGTTGCAATGGTAATTCTTCTCGCAGGGGTTAATTTGGTGCCTGCATAAAGAACTTTTTTAAAACCTGTCCAACAATGTTTTAATGATTCTGGATACATTTGTACATGAACTATTTTTTTACCACAAGTAAAATAAAGTGATTGCAATTGCATCTTTACTATACGTGCGAATGCATAATCTTCTATTATTGAACCTTTTATTCGAATATGCCCACCAATTTTATCATAGGCATCTCTAGTAAATAATAAATATTGACCAATACCTAGAAAGCTATCTCGCTCTTTTGGATCATTTATTCTCTTTAATCCACCAGATGTTAGATGAGACATGAAGAAATATATTGGTATAATGCTTTCCCACCATTTCTTCATATCTTGATAGGGCAACATTGTAAAAAGACCAGCTTTTTTTCCTAATAAAGCACTTACAGTAATTCTTAATGAATCAGGTTTATGCCAGGTATCTGCATCTGTAAATAAAAGAATTTCACCTTTTGCTTCTTCAAATCCTAAATGACACCCATAATTTTTACCAATCCATCCTTCTGGAATCTTATTCTTCACAATGATTTTATCAGCATATTGTTTTGCTAACTCAACAGTTTTATCTACTGAACCACCATCAGATAGTATAATTTCGAAATTGGAATAATTTAGTGCTTTTAGCGATTTTAAACATTTTTCAATATTATTTTCTTCATTATATGTAGGAACAATAATACTAACAAATGGCTCTTTTGCTAAAGAACGTAAATAACTATCATCAAATTGCTCTCTTTTTCTTATACTGATTGCTAAATAATAAAATAAAGCAATTCCTGTAAAGAATAGATAAATTACATTTATTATAGTTAACCAAGTTGATGTCAATGCTTTCATCTCCTGGTGATAATAAATTGCCATTAATTTTTATGAGAAATTTTACCTCAGATATTGACTCCATTTCATTTGAATGAAATCAGATTGAATTTATCCATCCCTCTAATTTCTATCCAATTAGATAGTAATTTTTCTCATTTTGACAACCATTATCAATTGCTATTATAGATGGAAATAAACCTCATCTAAAGGATATTTGAGCTTGTATGGTTTCATGTAATATAAAAGCGTTCTTAATTATATCAGAGAACGAGTAGATAAAAACAAAAAAATAGTTAAGAATGAACTTAAGGTTCATTCTTTAAAGGATGTCGAGCAGGAGCTTCAAATAGAAAATCTAAATCTGGTCTATTTTCAATTGCTTTTCGAATAGCCATTACTGTAGCTTTTCTATTGTTTACAAAAACTCTATTTCTTGAAACAGCATGTGGATGAACAAATACTGAGGCAATAATTACCATTTTATTAACATATTTTTCTGGTATATAACCATCTTTTACACATTGAATTACTGCTTTAGCAACACCTGCTTGAACGGGTCCAAAAACCATTGCTGCTTGTCGTAGATTTCTAATAAAGACCTTGGGAACAAGTACTGTATCTGGTTTCACAGCTTCATTTGTTTCTAGTAAAGCTAGTAAAGGTTCATGGCCTTCGATTTTAGATGGATCATCTTTAACCATAGCAATTGCTTTAGCAAAAGCTACTCCAACAGGTCCATCACGTGGACCCATTAATAAATCAATGTGAGCCATCTCTGGACGGTCTCCACCAAAGAATCCTTCACCAACTAATAGTTTGTTCTGAAGGATTGTTTCAGCTGTGACATCGACTTGACCAAATC